>CAYWKR010000022.1:0-11516 GCA_964458785.1 uncultured Bifidobacterium sp.
CACAATGTAAGTTAAGAAAATTTAGAAATTATATATCCAAACTATGCCAAGGAATAGTACGAGTATGAGACGCTATAGAATGCGAAAGGAGACTAATACCCTACTTACGTAAGAAACCTAGGTCCCTTTTTAGGCCTCGTGTAAAGGTCCCCGAAGCCGACCCCCTTACGAGGTACTATGCTCCCGGGGGCCAGCTATTCCACTCCGGTGTACCCAACCCACCGCTTCCTGCAACGCATTTGTATAATAAACAGGATGGGGTGTATATTCTGTTTTTTCACCCCGAAGCAAATTCATTACTTGCTGAAAAACCTCCTCCACTTCTATCATTTGCATGCAGTGATTTTGCCCCTTGCAGGGTGCTTCCTGAAAGTCGTGCACGCAGGGACTGCAATACAACTTTTTATATACCACAAACGCCCGATCGTGAAAATGATATTGCACAGGCGAACAGGGACCAAATAAACAAATTACCGGAACCTTAAGTGCCAGTGCCAGATGCATGGGACCGGTATCATTCGTAATCATCCCTTCGGCTGAATGAATTTTTTGAATTAATTGCGATAAGGACCATTCACCGGCGGTATTATACACCGGCATATGCTGAAGCTGCCGGGTTAATTCCTCTACATAACCCCGTTCACCAGATGATCCAATAAAAAGAAAATCACGATCGGGCAAATGTTCATGCAGCTTTCGGATCAATTCGCAAAAAGCGGCTGCCGGCCAACGCCGTTCCAGCCGAAGATCGGACGCATTGGGGTTTATAATCCAGTATGGTTTTACTGCCTCTGTTGGCTGTTGCTGTTTCACAGGGAAACAATACAAATCGCGGTGTATATGTTGCAACCCCAATAAACTGGTCATTTGTAAATACGCATCCGAAACAGGTACCCGTGTGTTGAAATACATCATATGGGTATAGATGCCCATACGAAATGAACTGGAACGTAAATAAAATCCGAAACGATTTCTTGCCATGGATGCAGCCGCAAAAAGCGAAGAGAAATCGGAATAAATTTCCAGATCGATATACAATCCGGCCCGACGACGAATTAATTTCCACCAGGCTGCACAAAGCGAAAAGAATAACTTCAGAAAACTACGATCATTCAGTAAAATAGTCTGATCTATCAGTCCAATTTCATTCAGTAATCCCCGGTTGGCTTCTGAACTCACAAAAATAATGTGAGCCGAAGGGTACTGGTTTCGGAGTGATTGCAGAAGGGGTGTGGCCTGAACAATACTGCCCATGCCTTTAAACTTACACAACACAATAGTTTTAAAAGGAACGCGCAGGTTGTGCTTAGGGCGAACCAGATAACCGGCCAGGCGAACCAGGTAATTGGTAAGAATGGCTAAAGGACGAGCCAGCCAACGATCAATCAGAATCTGTGTATGCGTTTGCATTTTTAGCGGTCGCTAAGGTAAGTCAGGCTACGGATCTTTGCACCCTCACATTCCATACGATCAGGTATTTTATGATACCAGTTCCAGTGATTACTGATACGAACAA
The DNA here is from genome assembly GCA_964458785.1 of uncultured Bifidobacterium sp. GTDB lineage: Bacteria > Bacteroidota > Bacteroidia > Chitinophagales > Chitinophagaceae > OLB11. Next base: position 1,517 of record CAYWKR010000022.1, read on the forward strand.
GATAGTGTTGTTGTGCCGGCGAAGTGGTAAACGAAATACTATGTGTGCGTGTATCGCCCAGATACCATTTGAGTGTGACTTCCCGATTGCTTATTTCCTGCACCTGTATTTGTAACCAAAGCTTGTCGCGCCCCATCAACGATGAAGGAATACGGTTCCATGAGGAATCTTGTAACGTAATCAACTCCTGAAATGCATCCTGATGATGCAGGTAATAAGCCTGTAATGCCATGGCATTGCTTTCGTAGGTGTCCTCTGATGCTTGGTCCAGCAAACTGTCTGCCAGAAAAGGGATAGAATTCCATTGCCAGTTTTTGTCTATCCAAACACTGTAAGAGCCTATGATTCCATACGGCTTATAATGCTGAAAAATAAATTCTGCATAGCTGTATTGGCGCATGGTATTCGGAATTCCATCTGTAGCATCAAACCAGTTCCGGGGTGCATGTGCATACACCACTACCGGAATACGGTTCATATCCCAACGATCTATATCGTACTGCTGTATGCGGTGGGTGACTGCATTTTGCATGCTCTGACAAAAATACGAAGGAGGCAAGCGCTTGCAGTAATAATACAACATGGGTGCATTGGAAAAATCGAAAAAAGTTTGACCCGGTTTCAGGTGTTCGTTAAGCCACTGCTTCAAAGGCTGGTATTGCTGTTGTTCCCAAACGCTGTCTCTAAAAATACGCCGTACCCGTTTTGGTGAAAACAAATCTTTATCCGGTTGAAGAAGGGTATTTTTTTTCATCGCTCTTTCACTGATTCCACTGGCTGTATCCAAGGGAAATACCGACCAAAGCATCACTAATGAAAAGGCAGCTGCTGAGAAATAAAAAAACCGCCAAAGAATATGCAGTCGCTCCAAGTATTGAAAAACAAAACAAAGTACGCCGATAAAAAATGTAGCAATTAGATAGGAGTCGTTTCCTTCCATGAAGTGGTGACGTACCAATCCGCGTTGAAAATTAAATAATACGGCTGTGAGAAAAAAGAGCGCAAAAAAAGACAGGAGAGAAATTTGTTTATTTTTTTTCCAGGTGGCGAACTGAATTCCTGTCAGCAACAGACTGATAAAAGGAAGCAGTATATAGAGTAAGGTCACCTGCTGGTCGAATGAATGAAACAATTGTGGGTAACCATGTGCCTGATGGGCTCCGGCATATTCCTTTACCAGGATGGCCTTTTGCCATACGTCAGGAAATGAGGTAAAGCAAAGAACCAAAACACCCAGAAGCAAACAAATGATAAGAACAAGGATCAATGCCTTCACAAAAGGCTTATAACTGATCCTCCGTTTTTGAATACTAAAATGCATGAGGAGAATGGTTCCGCCTGAACAGGCTGCTACCAGCCCGGTATCTAATCGCCAGAAGAACAGGAACAGAATCGACAGGGCTAATAAAATCCAATCGCGTACCTGATTCAACTGCAGTACGTTAAAAAGCACAAAAGCCGATGGTACGAAGAAGAACAAATGAAGAGAAAATACATGTTCGGTAAACGGGAAACACAGTATGAAGAGAAGAGCCAGTGGCATAGAAAAAAAGACACGCTTCAGGAAAATAAAAACCAGAATCAGGAATAGCAGTGTATACAAAAATTCATACACCAGAAAGGAAAGATCGTTGTGAAAACCAAAGAGGCTATGATACAGGATGCCATAAAATTGTTCGGAGAAAAAATGTGAACTGATGAAATCCAACACAGGCCATTCATGAAACTGAAAGATGCGTAATTGAGCCACTGCCGGATTAGCCAATTCAAAAAATTCGGTGGGTTGCAGACGTGCCACCTCGTAATAAGCCATCAAAATCACAGCGATTAATACCGAAGCCGGAAAGTATGTATTCAATGAATGAATAGAAACCCGTCGGGGAATTGTACTCCACGATACCAGTACCACCACAAGGGAAGTAAACCAGAAAAATAAATAAGCCGGATATATTTGTCTGTACGTATCGAAAGCATAGATTCTTATCTCCTGACTGAAGAAAATAAGCAGCGGAATAAGAAGTAACCAAACCGATAATGCCTTTTGAATTTTTGGAGGGAAACGAAGAAGGGGAAAAAGAATAAAAGAGATGCAGAGAATAAGAACGAAGTTCAGTATACGATGCTGTACAAACCAATTAGGAATTTTCAGGTGGAACTGAAAAACCAGGGTGAGTAAAAAAGCAATATAAAAAAGCGACCACAGGGTTTCTTTTTGTCTGAAACACTGAAAGAACGATAAGCGGCTCAGGTAATGAAAGCAGGGATATAAAACAGATACCAGCAACAGCAGTTGACGACCTGTTACGGCCGACATTCCACATACTTCCTGTAAACAAAGCAGAAGTCCGCCTACAGCCAGTACGCCTTCAAAAAAAACTACTTTTAATACCGAAGGCGCTCTGGGTAGAAGAAATGAAAGTGCGCGGTACAGTAAAACAAACAATAGCGGCAGAAGCCACAACAGGGTAAAGTAATACTGTAATCGTTCGGGAATATTGGCCCCTTCGGCCCCTGCCCTGCTGATAGCTATACTTGTATGATACAGGGTGGGAAGTGGCGGAGGATAGAAAAATAAAAGCAGTTCGGCCATATACCATACCGATAAAAGCACGAGTGCCGGTACCCGAATGGAACGGAATGAACGAAAACTGAAATCCATAGCCGAAAGATATTGCAAATCGAATGAATCAACTTCATACCCTGTTTATTAAAACAAAAAGGCTATTCCTTAGAACAGCCCTTGTGTAGTGTTTATTAGCGGCTAAGTAGGATTCATTATTTTCTCGTGAAGGGAATACTGTTGCTCTGTAATAATTCCTGATCCTGATATTTCAGGAAATAGGTACCTGAAGATAAAGAGCGCATGTCGATGGTAAATGCATTGGCACCTGCTTTTGCCATCAGGGTTTTGGTGTATAGCATACGACCGCTCACATCACATAATTGCACATCGAGTGGATTGCCATCGGTTTCACTCACAAACAGAATATGTAAAACATCCTGTACCGGATTGGGATAGAACTGCAAATTGCCTGTGTTTTCAATACATTGGGTACTCAGGCTTTTTATTTCAGATACACTGTACTGCTGATCGATATCGACAAAACGCAACTGATATTCGTAAGTGGTACCGGCATGAATGCTTTCATCGAGCCAGGTATAGGTACGATCAGTAACACTATGTCCGGCCGATGGCAGCGTAGCTACTTTTACAAAACCACTTCCATCCTGCCTCCGATAAATATCGGTATGGGATGTATTCTCTTCGGTGGCGGTAGTCCAAGATAATAGTGCCTGGCATTTGTATTCGCTGACAAAAAAGTTTTTCAGTGTATACGGGAGGTCAAAGGCATTCGGATCCTTGATTCCAAAATCGACATTCTGCACCGAAAAATTACTGATATATACCGATGTGATTCCATCTGCACTTCCGTCGGTTCCGGTTTCATCGCAACAGTCTTCTCCGGTATGTACCCAGGTGCCGGGTAAATCGGCTGAAGGAACAATGGACCCGGGCGTACCCTGTATCATTCCGGTAACTACGGTAAAATGACTGTATGGAGGAACATTCAGAAAACTGTAATGCCCATCGGTACCTACCGGCACCACCTGTACCACGATATTATTGGAATCCACCAAATGCGCAAACAGGTTTATGCTATCGGGATTATAAATAGGAAAGCCATTCACATTTCCATCGTTGTTCCTGTCGTTAAAAACGGTACCGGAAATTTTCAGTGGACAATACGTTTGTGTGAGTGATGATTCGTTATCATCAGGAATAGAATTATAGGGTTGCATATAGGCCGGTACCAGTAAACTCACGTTCACCGACAGAATGGTTCCGATGGGTGACGTATCTGGGACTTTCAAACTGAAGCTCAGATCGCCACTCGACAACGGATCGGGAAAGGCCGGGTTGGTTCCGGTTCCATGTAAGGTTTGATTCTGAACACCCACAATACAATTTGGTGCCAATGCATCATACGCCCAATTGAAATAAGCGGCATAGCTTCCACCTACCACCGAGGAGGCCGGACCATTAAACTGAAAACCTGCAATACAAACCACAATACTCATGGGATTGGCCTGCCATTGGGTAGCATCGGCGGCAGTAGTTAAACCGGCATTGAATACCACTGTTTGCGTACTGTTACATTCAAAACCTGCAGGGGACGGTTCCGGAGCAAAGTGAATATTCTGTGTAAATGGGTTGTATGCGGTTTGACCTATACCAAGGGTATGAAGCGCAAGCAATATGGAAAGTGTGAGTAGCTTTTTCATAAGAGTATTCATTTTCAGCAATCAACTTAACGGAAGTAGAGTAAAATTTCAGAATCAGTATTATTGGTAAAGTTGGTTTCGCCACCACTTCCCTGAAAGACCTGTACACTGAAGGTAGTTTCCCCATCGGTTTGATTAGGATTATACGATCCAAGGAAACCAATTTTTGAAGAGCTCAGGGCCGGGAAGGCTACAGAACCAATATATTTCCATACATAGAAATTCGGATTGGTATTAAAGAACTGCCAGTTGGCATTCTGTACCGAAACGCCTCCTACATTGGTTGCGAGTGAATCGTAGGTCATGGTGAAACGAGGCTCCAAACGGGGAACAAAAACATAAACATCGGAGCATGGCGTTCTGTTTTCTATTTCCGAAACTGTCAGAATAATCCGCATGGTGGATGTACCCTGAATGGCACTTGGTGCAATCGATAAGGTAGGTGTATAATCGGGAATATTATTTTCAACAGTAATTGGGCCACCACTGCTGCATGTTCCTTCCTGGAACGTATAGGTATAGGTACCGGCTCCAACCAGTACATTACTTAATACCGAGGTTCCCTGCATCCATGTTCCTCCTGTAAAATACTGAGGTTCGAATGCATGCAAGTCCACCGTATTACCCGGACATACCGGAGGATTGGGGAAGGTAAATGCTGGCGGACAAACATAGAAACCAAAATCAAGAGTCAGGTTAGCATTGACATCGGGTAAGGGTGCATTATTGGGAAGTTCTCCCACTGGTTCGGTATTGGCTGCTATTTGCAGTGTGCCACTCAGTAGTTCAGAACCTGAAAGGGTAATTCCGTTATCGTTATGATCGGTATTGTCGTTTGGATTCAATTCCTGCCCGATTACACTACTGGTATATACATTGCCTGCAGGTGGAGTAGCTCCAACAATATAATTTCCTTCATCGAGCCCGCTGAACAGATACAAACCGGAAGCATCGCTAAGTGTGGTTTGAAGGGCCGCTCCATCAGGAACACCATCGGTATTTGCATCGGCATAGAGTTTCATCACTGTACCGGCTAATCCGCTTTCTGAACTTTCCTTCAACCCATTTCGGTTCACATCCAGCCAAACCAGATTTCCGATACTGAGGGGTTGATGAATACCAAAATCAACATGGGTTACGGCCGTCATACCCACAGTAACCGAAGTGGCACCATTGGTATTTCCGTCGTTACCAACCTGGTCGCAGCAATCTTCAGCCACGTGGGTCCAGCCTATGGGTAAACTGGCAGAAGGTGCGGGTGCGCCCACGGTTCCGGCTACCGTACTGATTAAAACAGTAAAACTGGAATTCGCCGGAATATTATTGAATTGAAAATAACCTCCTGCACTCACGGTTACGGAAGCCAGAACCGTACTACTGGCATTGGTTAATATAGCAAATACAGTCTGCGAGGAGGGTTGACCAATAGGTGTACCATCGACATTCTGTGAACCATTCTTGTCTTCATACACATTTCCACTGATACTCAGAAGGGTAAAAGGAAGTTGTACATAACCTGTATTGGGTGAAGGGGTATTTGCATTATCGTAAACACGGTACGGAATGGTAACATTCACTACCCCATCTACCGGATCGATTTGAATGGGTTGTGTGGGTTGTCCATTCGTACTAGTTGGTACCGAAATACCTCCGGAAGGAAATCCGGCCGAAGTATAGTTGGTACCGTTTACTGTGATACTGTTGGCGTTGGAAGGGAAGGACGTAATTTGTAAACTGGTTACAATTCCACCACTTGGGTCGGTACCACTCCATGCATTAGCAGGCACCGGAACAGAAGTGTTTCCTCCGGGGTTCACCTGCGAAGGTTGAATATTGGTACCCGGAGTGGGTGGTTGCTGTATACCGAAATTGATTTGGGTAACATTGGAAGTAGCTACACTTACCGCTGTAATGCCATTTACAACACCGTCGCTTCCAGTATTATCGCAACAGTCTTCCCCTGTATTGACCCATCCTACTGGCAAAGAGGCTACCGGTGATGGTGAGCCACTGGTACCCGAAGTAGTACTTAATACCACGGTATAATTCTGGTTCACCGGAACATTAGTTATTTGCCAGCTACCATTTGTATTCACCAAAGTAGCATTTACTACAGTTCCGTTAGACGCAATCAGATTTGCATACAAAGCTGTCCCATCGGGGTTTCCCAGACCAGTACCATCCACATTGCCATTCAGCAAGGCATTAAGGTCGTTAAATACCGTTCCTGAAATATTCACTACACAAATATTCACGGTAACTAAAACGGCATCTGTTGCAGAGCAGCCATTACTTCCGGTAACAGTTACAGTATACGTTGTTGTTGATGATGGTGTGGCTATTGGATTAGAAATAGTGGATGCACTTAACCCGGCAGAAGGACTCCAGCTGTAGCTATTTCCTGCTATTGCAGCAGCTCCAATACTGGCCGATTGTGCAGTACAAACACTTTGATCGGGACCTGCATCAGCGGTGGGTGGTGTTTTGTTCACAGTAACCTGTACGCTGGAGGTGGCAGTACATCCATTGCTTCCGGTGACAGTAACTGTATAGGTTTTAGTGGTGGTAGGTGAAGCTACCGGATTTGAAATAGTGGTGCTACTCAGACCTGTAGATGGACTCCAGGAATAGACATTACCACTGACACTGCTGGCACCAATGGGGGCTGATGGTATTGAACAGGTTAGGGTGGCTGGGCTTCCTGCAACGGCTACCGGTGGTGTTTTGTTTACCGTCACAGTTACGCTGGCTGTTGAACTGCATCCACAGCTATTGGTCACTGTTAAGGTATACGTTGTGGTGGTGGTGGGTGTTGCTACGGGATTGGAAATGCTCGTCGAAGAAAGTCCTGTTGCCGGGCTCCAGGCATATGTTAAACCGCTCACGCTACTGGAACCTATGCTAGCACTGGTGGTGCTGCAAGTAATTGTTTGATTTGTTCCGGCATTCACCGTTGGATTAGGACATAATGTAACCTGAACCCAATTCGATTCTCCGTCATAGTTGGTACATCCTTGACGGCGTGCACAACGACGATACCAGGTGGTTTGCGTAATGGGGCCTGGATCGTAGGTAGCCAATGTGGCGCCCGGGATCACAGAGTTGGTTGTTCCTCCATCGGTAGAAATCAGCCATAGGTATTCCAAAGGTGCCGAGCTACCACCTGAAGGTAAAGAGATACTGGTAAGGGGAGCTGGATCTCCAGAACTACCACACAAGGTTTGATTGGTACCAATACTTCCACTGCTGGTTACATTATTACAGGCTCCAATAGTAAAAGTATAGGTCTGACTATTACATAGCGAACCACCGGCATTATCGGCCGAAAAGGCTTCTACCAGTAAGGTATAGGTACCGGCTCCATAAGTCCAGGCAGTTCCGGTTCCGGGAAAATTATAAGGATCCGCATTTTCAGTAACCGTTTGCGATTGTGAACCACTTAAGGTAAAACGCATGCTTTCTACTGTTCCGGTATAGGTAGCTTCCAGATTAAAAGAAGCGGGCAATGAAGAAAGGTAGTAGGTATTACCATTCACCAGAGGGACATCGGCGCCACCGTTCATATCGTTAAACACCATACCGGTAATAGTTGCGGTGCAGGATGTGGTCAGTGTCAGGTTATCCCATTTTAAAGCACGGTTCACAGACGTTCCTAATACTTTGATATAGGCCGTATTGGCCGGAGCCGTATAGGTGATGGTTGGAAAGGCGGTCCAACTGTTGGCATTAAAACTCACCGTAATATTATTGGTGGAAGAAGTGGCCAAGAGTGTTGTTTGATCGGCTGCAAAAAACTGCAATTTGATACTGGCGGTACCGCTCACGGCATGGGTAGCAGCTACGCCATTAAAGGAATATACCGCTCCTGGTGTGGCTGGCACCCATTGATACACATAGTAGGTACCGGCCGCATCGGCATTATTCAGCACCATCACGTTACCGGTAACATTGTGTGTCAGGTAACTGAGGGTTCCGGTGGTAGTCCATCCTGTAGCATTGGCACTAAAATCACCATTGGTAATTAAGTTCTGCGACTGTGCAAGCTGGCTAAATAATCCGAGTGCAATCAGGAGAAAAAGACGTTGAATTTGTTTCATGCTTAGAAAAGGTTTGGTGAAGGGCGCCGTTATCGGATACTCATTTTCCGAGTTCTGGATTTTTGGCACAATACTTGTATTTCTATCAGGTTAATTAAAATTTTCAATCAGGGTATCAAATGTACAATTATTTGCATGTTTGTATCTACGGGTGACCTATTAATATATAAGTATATTATATATATAAGTATTTAATTTGGTGCTAATCAGCAACCAATCTTAGTTTCATGACATTAACTGTTCTTAATTCATAATTGTTATTCGATTGTTATTAAGAAAATCCTGAGTATATCGTTTCATTTTAGACCGAAAGTCAGGCTTTAGTCGGGCAACGTATTGTAAATCAGAAACTTAGCATGATTGTATACATGAACTGTGCTTTTCTTTACTATGTTGGTTTAATAGAGCAAGAATAAAAAAAGAGGCTGTCCCTTTGAGACAGCCTCTTTTTTCAATAACAACACGTACTTATTTAGATTCTTCAACGATCTCAGCATCCTGAACATCATCGCTACTGGTCTGATTGGATGTTTCGCTGTTTGCAGCACCACCCTGTTGTTCATTCATCGCTTTATACAATTCCTCACTGGCTGCTTGCCAGGCCTGATTCAAGGCTTCCAGTCCACTGTCGATACCGGCCATATCCTTTGCAGCATGTGCCGTTTTCAGCTGATTCAGTGCCGATTCAATTACACTGCGCTTTTCGGCAGGTATTTTCTCGCCATAATCTTTCAATTGTTTTTCACTATTGAAGATCTGACTATCGGCCATATTCAGTTTTTCAATCTCTTCGCGCAATTTTTTATCGGCATCCTCATTCATTTTCGCATCGTTCTTCATTTTTTCAATCTCTTCTTTGCTTAATCCGCTACCGGCTTCGATACGTATATTCTGTTTTTTACCGGTTCCTTTATCCGTAGCACTTACCTGCAGTATTCCGTTGGCATCGATATCGAATACCACTTCGATTTGCGGAACACCCCTTGGTGCCGGTGGAATACCATCGAGGATAAAGCGACCCAGACTTTTATTGTCTTTCGCCATAGGGCGCTCACCCTGTACTACATTAATTTCAACACTGGGTTGGTTTTCGGCTGCAGTTGAAAAGGTTTCTGATTTTTTGGTCGGAATGGTGGTATTGCTTTCAATCAACTTGGTGAATACACCGCCCAGGGTTTCGATACCCAAAGAAAGAGGTGTTACATCCAGTAACAATACATCTTTCACTTCACCGGTTAATACCCCTCCCTGAATAGAGGCGCCAATAGCCACCACTTCATCCGGATTCACACTTTTATTGGGCTTCTTTCCAAAAAACTTCTCAACTACTTCCTGAATTTTTGGAATACGGGTACTACCCCCTACCAGAATCACTTCATCAAGATCTTTGGCATCAATACCGGCATCTTTCAGGGCTTTGCGACAAGGCTCCAGGGTGCGCTCCACTAACGAATCCACCAATTGTTCGAATTTGGCACGGGTGAGTTTCTTTACCAGGTGCTTGGGTACATTATCAATCGCGGTGATATAAGGCAGGTTAATCTCCGTTTCGGTGGAAGACGATAATTCAATCTTGGCCTTTTCTGCTGCCTCCTTCAAACGCTGCCAGCTCATCGGAT
>CAYWKR010000023.1:0-11186 GCA_964458785.1 uncultured Bifidobacterium sp.
CAATCCGGTTACCTACATCAAAGCCTACGATGAAATACGAAATCTGTTTGCGGCTCAGCAATTATCTAAGATACGGGGATACAGTCCGGGCTACTTTTCATTCAATGTGGAAGGCGGACGATGTGATACCTGTCAGGGTGAAGGTGAAATTGTGGTGGAAATGCAATTTCTGGCCGATGTACATCTGACCTGTGAAATCTGCAAAGGCAAACGATTTAAAAATGAAGTTCAGGAAGTTTTGTATAAGGGAAAAAGTATTACTGATGTATTGGAAATGAGTGTCGATGAAGCCTTGGAATTCTTTTCTGCGGAACGAAAACTGGCCGAAAAACTGGGGCATTTGCAATCGGTGGGTTTGGGCTATATTAAACTCGGACAATCGAGTAATACCCTGAGTGGAGGAGAAGCACAGCGGGTAAAACTGGCCTCGTTTCTCGACAGAAGTTATCATCAGAAGCGTATCCTCTTTATTTTCGATGAACCCACTACAGGACTTCATTTTCACGATATTCAGAAACTACTGAACTCGTTCGAAGCCCTGATAGATAACGGGCATTCGTTACTGGTGATTGAACATAATCCGGATGTGATCCGGAATGCCGATTGGGTCATTGATCTGGGACCGGAAGGGGGAGAAGCCGGTGGCAACATACTCTATGAAGGAAGCGCCAGTGGTTTACGTACCTGCAGCGAAAGTTATACCGGACGGTATCTTTGAACGTCAGGAAGCAGCAAACTGACCCCCTTACCCTATTCCGCTATCCCCATGGAGTAATTCCCTGTTCACTTGCTTTCATCCTTAAACGATCCATTCAATATCGCGGTGATTGTAGCGTTTTCGACTACCCTCTACCAGCATACAAAGCTGTCCGTTTTCGTTTACCCCTTCAACCACTCCTTTATACCATTCGCTCTGTTTCCTGAAGACCAATTCCTGCCCCATATTCATCAGATGAGTATTATAGGCTTCCATTACTTTTTTCGGATCCGAGGCAAACAATTGTATACTTTCTCCAAGACAATGCAACAGTTCTTTCAGAACCTGTTTTACCCGGTAGTTTTTTCCGCTTTGTAAGGTCATGGAAGTAGCAGGAAATGATCCTGGAAATGACTTTTGATTCACATTCAGTCCGATGCCCGCAATGGCATGATTCCACTGATTTCCCCGTATGAGGTTTTCGATCAGGATTCCTGACAGTTTTTGATTTCCTGCATAAATGTCATTTGGCCATTTAATCGATAAAGAACTGGCAGGAAGAGCTGATTCAAGATAGCGAAGCACCCCCAAACAGGCAGCCATATTCAGAATAAATTGCGACGAAAGTTCCTGATTCCTCATATCCAGCACTACACTGAACAGCAGGTTACGGGATTCCTGCGAAAGCCAGGTATTGCCTTGCTGGCCCCGGCCCTGAGTCTGATAATCGGCCCGTACCACCAAACCATGCTCTGCCAATCCTTCATTTATTCGTGCGATGGCATAGTTATTGGTACTGTCGACCTCTGATAATTCTATCCATACTTCCCCGAGGGGTGAAGTCCGAACCATGTATTACTTTTGTTTAGCTTTGTAATTTAAACAGAACAGCAACATACTTCAAAATCTTCTTCGTACTTGAAAACAAACGGAAGCGAATCGCCAGGCACTAAAGTAAGGCTAACCACGAACAGCAAAATTATTAAAACCATTATTTCGGCCATTCTCGATAAAAAAGGAGAAGCGGTGGTTTCGCTCAACCTGAAGAATATTCCGGAAGCCATTGCCGATTTTTTCATCATTTGTGAAGCCTCCAATCCAAACCTGGTAAAAGCCATTGCCGATCATGTTGAAAAGCAGGTCTGGGAACTTTGTGGTGAAAAACCGTTTAAAACCGAAGGCAAGTATGGAGAAAAATGGATTCTGGTAGATTATGTCGATGTGGTGGTACATTGCATGCTTCCGGAAGCCCGCCATTTCTACAATCTGGAAGATGTATGGCACGATGCCGCAAAAAAAGAACATAGCTGAACTGACAACTGATAACGAATACTGATGGAAGCGCAAAAACCGAATATGCCGCCTACCGGCAATTCCAACCCCAAACAACCTAAACGGAAGGGGCCCTTTTTTAATATTTACTGGATTTATGGCCTCTTTGCCGTGGCATTGCTGGCCCTGAATTTCTGGGACAGAGGCTTCTCTCCCGGAGCCCGCGAAGTTGATTTTCAGACCATCAATAAAAACTTCATTTCCAGACATCTGGTCGACAGTATGGTGGTGGTTGGAAAAAAAGTGGAAGTGTATCTGAATAAGGACAGTTTACAGGATACGCGTCATGCCGCGTTGCTTAAAGCCTTGAAGAATAACCTGAAAGGTCCTCATTACAGTTTCAGTATCGGAAATATTGAACAGTTTCGTGCCGATATGTCGGAAGCGCAAAAGAACTTTCCGATTGAGCAAAATATCAAGGTATCATACGAAGATGATAACCGCAGCGGATGGCTCAGTTTCTTCCTGCAAATTATTCTGCCTCTGATTTTTATTGTCGGCTTGTGGGTGCTCGTGATGCGAAAAATGGGAGGTGGTGCCGGAAGTGGTGGCCCGGGTGGAATTTTCAATATCGGGAAATCGAAAGCACAGTTGTACGACAAGGGGGCTAAGGTGAATATTACATTTAACGATGTAGCCGGATTAGACGAAGCGAAAGGAGAAGTGATGGAGATTGTCGACTTTCTGAAGAACCCTAAAAAGTATACGGCGCTGGGTGGAAAAATACCCCGGGGATGTTTACTGGTAGGACCTCCCGGAACCGGTAAAACGCTTTTGGCCAAAGCCATGGCCGGCGAAGCACAGGTACCGTTTTTCAGTATGAGCGGTTCCGATTTTGTTGAAATGTTTGTTGGGGTGGGTGCCAGCCGGGTACGAGATTTATTTAAACAAGCCAGGGAAAAATCGCCTTGTATTATATTCATCGACGAGATCGATGCTATTGGAAGGGCCAGAGGAAAAAACCAGATGATGTCGAATGATGAACGGGAAAACACCCTGAATCAGATGCTGGTTGAAATGGATGGATTTAGTGGTGATAGCGGAATTATCGTTCTGGCTGCAACCAATCGTCCGGATGTTCTGGATGCGGCCTTGCTGCGTCCGGGTCGTTTCGATCGTCAGATATCCATCGATATTCCTGATCTGGCCGGAAGAGAAGCTATTTTTCATGTTCACCTGAAAGGAATTAAAACCATTGCTCATCTGGATGTACATAAGCTGGCTGCACAGACCCCGGGGTTTGCCGGAGCCGACATTGCCAATGTATGTAACGAAGCGGCTTTAATTGCTGCGCGAAAAGGAAAGGAAGAAGTGGATCTCGACGATTTTAATGATGCCATTGACCGTATCATTGGTGGTCTGGAAAAGAAAAATAAAATTATTCTTCCCGATGAGAAAAAGGTGATCGCATATCATGAAGCCGGTCATGCCGTTTCCGGGTGGTTTTTAGAACATGCCTACCCTCTGGTGAAAGTAACCATTGTACCGCGGGGCGATGCAGCATTGGGTTATGCCCAGTATCTTCCAAAGGAAAAATACCTGACCCTGAAAGAGGAACTCGAAGACCGAATGGCGATGGCTCTGGGAGGCCGGGCAGTGGAGGAACTGGTTTTCGGGAAAATTTCAACCGGAGCCCTCAGCGATCTGCAGCAGGTAACTAAAATGGCCTATGCCATGGTTAGTGTATACGGAATGAATAAAAAGATCGGGAATATCTCGTTTTATGATCCACAGAATGAAGGGAGTTTCCAGAAACCCTATGCTGAAGAAACAGGGATGATTATTGATGAGGAGGTTCGTCAGCTTTCTGAAAATGCTTATACCCGGGTAAAAAACCTGCTGACCGATAAAATGAATGAGGTAAAAATTATTGCCGAAGCATTGCTGGAGAAGGAAGTATTGTATAAAGACGATATGGAGCGTTTGATTGGAAAACGCCCGTTTGAAGAAGGGAGTGCCCCTTTGACTTCGCAGGAGGACCATTCTTCGCAGGAGCAGGAAAATAAACTTCAGAACGAAACACAAACTGCCTGAACCCATGCCGGCTTCCCGTGAAATAATATTATCCCGCATCCGAAAGGCATTGAAGGAAAATCCTGTGGAGATGCCGTTTCCTGAAGCGGAGAAGAAAAATGATATTTTTCCTGCGGCAGCGGCACCACCTGAAGAACTGTTCGCAGCGGCATTCAATGCATTGGGTGGTCGGTTTGTTTATTGTACCGGTCCCTTGGAACTTTGTCAGCAACTGGAAGTATTATCTGATAACCTGAACTGGAAAAAAATTCATTGCCGCGACCGCGCTTTACTGGAACTTTTCAAAAACCATGAACTGGATATTGTTCAGGAGGCCGGAGATATGAACGATATAGAAGTGGGAATATCTCTTTGCGAATTTGCCATTGCCCGCACAGGCAGTTTATTGGTCAGTGCGGCACAGGATTCCGGTCGCGCCTTACCGGTATATGCTCCCGTGCATATTGCGGTGGTGTATAGCCGGCAACTGGTATATGATATTGCCGACGCTATTTCGGGAATGAAGGAAAAATACGGCGACCAGTTACCTTCTATGATGGCACTGACCACAGGACCCAGCCGTACCGCCGACATTGAAAAAACCCTGGTCGTTGGAGTGCATGGCCCGAAGGAGGTCTACGTTTTTCTGGTCGACGAACCCTGAATCGCTTTTGAAGGAAAGCCGAACTGATCCGGCATTTCACAATACCTTCGCGTTTCATTATGGCCAAACAAACACAAAAACGTACCGAAGTATCGGAATATGGTGAGTTCGGACTCATCGATCATCTGACCAAAAACAACGAAACCCGTCAGGCAGGCACCCTCTTAAGTGTTGGCGATGATGCGGCCGCCATTGATACCTTCGGAAAAACTATGATGGTGAGTACCGATATGCTGGTAGAAGGGGTGCATTTTGATCTCACCTATACACCCCTGAAACACCTTGGGTATAAATCAGTGGTAGTGAATTTGTCGGATCTCTACGCCATGTTTGCCGAGCCCACACATATTACCCTGAACATTGCCTTTTCAAACCGCTTTCCGGTGGAAGCCCTGGAAGAATTCTATGAAGGCGTATACCTGGCCTGTGAACGCTATGGTGTGGATTTGGTGGGTGGCGATACCAGCTCATCACAAAAAGGACTCATTATCAGTATTACGGCTATCGGTGAATGCGGACAAGGGGCCTTTGTTACCCGTAGTGGTGCGCAAAAAGGTGACCTGATTTGTGTAACCGGCGATTTAGGTGCGGCGTATTTAGGGTTGCTGATGCTGGAAAGAGAAAAGCAGATTTTTCTCGAACATCCGAGTGTACAACCTGATTTAAAAGACCAGAAATACCTGATTCAGCGATTCCTGAAACCGGAAGCCCGCCGGGAAATGGTGGAATGGCTAAAGGAACATCAGGTGGTTCCTACATCCATGATTGATGTAAGCGATGGACTGAGTTCGGAAATGCTGCATATCTGCCGGCAGTCGCAATTAGGTTGTGTACTCTTTGAAGAAAAATTACCCATTGCAGAGGAAACGCGAACCCTGACTCAACGTTTAGAAATAGCCGCCAGTACCTGCGCCCTGAATGGCGGGGAAGATTATGAATTGCTTTTCACCATACCACAACAGGAATTTGAAAAAGTGAAAGACTGCGATTTGTTTTCAATCATAGGCTATATGACCGATGCAGAAGAAGGCAGTGTTTTCATTACGAATGGAAACAACCGGATTCCATTGAGCGCACAAGGCTGGAACCACACAAAAAAAATCTGAGTTTCCCTTGGTTTTAGGTTTATTTTGTTAAGTTTGTTACTCATTCAAATGGTATGCAAAAAGTGAAGGTAATAGGCTCCACAGTACTCGTATTCCTGCTTCTGGCCGGATCGGTACTTTTCAATGCCTGTATCAAGGATCCCTGTGCCGATATGGTTTGTCAGAATAATGGTGTTTGTCACGACGGTCGTTGCAAATGTGCGGTCGGTTATGAAGGCCCCTATTGCTCTTTCAAGATGTATGAAAAATTTATAGGCACCTGGCAGGGCACTTACCGTTGTAACGGCGCCTTTCCCGATGAGGAAACGTCCATTATCGCGCCGGGCGATAAACCCAATGCCATCACCTTTTACAATATTTTTACCCAGAATGATGTGATTAAAGCCACAGTAGACGGGGATCAGGTAGTAATTGAGGAACAAACCATTAAAAATATTACCTACAAAGGGCATGGTTATGTAGAAGGTATTTATATCACCCTTTTTATTGAAGAGAAGAATAATGATAACGGGGAAGTAAGTGCCTGTGTGTACAATGCTACCAAATTTGTTCAACCCTGATAACACATGAAGAAAACGCTGATTGTTACCCTGCTTTCCGTACTGACCCTCTTTGGTTGTACCCTTTATTTTTCGGCCTGCAAACAGGATCCCTGTGTGATACGTGCTACCGACTGCCGGAATGGCGGAACCTGTAAAGACGGGGAATGTATATGTGCTTCGGGGTATGAGGGCGATAGCTGCCAGTTTAAAGTGAACCAAAAGTTCGATTCATATTATGCCTGTATCCGTACCCGGCTGATTAACAGCAATCCGGTTTCACAGGACAACGACGATACCCTTCGTGTGAAAGCCCTCAGCGATAAATTCCAGATTCAGTTTTACAGTATTCGCGATTCTGTTACCGAAGTGCTGAAAGCCAATGTGAACGGGAATTATGTTACCATTCCCAGTCAGGATTTGAACTTTCCAACCTATACCGCTAATTATTATGGAAATGGCAGCCTGAACAACGGGGTTCTCACACTCACCGTTTTCAGAACCTGGTTCGATGGAAGCGTCAACAATTCGAAAACGTCGTACGTAGGCTACAAATACTGATTCACCGGGCACACTCCGGTTCTTTCAGGCCTTGGGGGCTCCCCTGATTTTTTATCGGGTATTTTCTTTGGAATTTTAAAAGGCCGGCCTTACTTTTGCCCTCCCTGAAAAAACAGTGGATAAAATAAGAATCAGATGAAACGTACATTCCAGCCACACCGTCGCAGAAGAAAAACAGTTCATGGTTTCCGTAAGCGGATGTCAACCGCCGAAGGACGCAGGGTTTTATCTTCCCGTCGCAGAAAAGGTCGTAAGAAACTGACCGTTTCCGACGAAATCCGTCTGAAATAAAATGCGTATGCCCGGGCCTTTTACCCTGTCGAAAGATGAAAGGCTAAAGCATAAAAAAGATATTGATACGCTTTTCCTCCAAGGGAAGGCGTTTTTTATTTTCCCTTATAAGGTTTTATATCTTTTCCGATCCCCCGAAGCGAATTCTGTTTCAGAAATAAAATTTGGTATTGCTGTTCCTAAACGTTCATTTAAACGGGCCGTCGACCGGAATTATCTGAAACGCATCAGCCGGGAATTGTACAGGCTTCAGAAACCCCGGCTAAAAGAGCCACTTACCTGTTCCATAAACCTCATGCTGGTTTATACCCATACGGAAAAGAAAAGCTTTCATGAATTACAACCCGTCGTATCGAAAATCATCGACCGGCTGATCCTGGCTTCTGAAAAAGAACAGACAAGTGATTAATACGTAACTGTTTCTTCGTTTCCGATATGGGCATCGGTAATTTGTGCAAAGGCACTATACGTAGTTCCAATCATCCAGGGCATAGTAAATAAAAGCCCTATTCCACAAGGCAGCGCCGAAATAATAATAATCAACCCCATCAGGATGAAGAGACCCAGTAAGGGGATGAAATTCTGCATAACCACTTTCCGCGAGAGTTCCATGGCCGGCCAGCCCTGCATTTTATAAATTACTATGAAATGGGTTTTGAAACACCAGATAAGGGCCATCACCCCCAGTAAGATTACCGTCAGCGAGATCAGAATAGCGGTTTTCATATTGAGAATTCCTAAAATCAATTCCTTGATTTCTTCCTTATTCGTCAGGGTTCCGGTGCCTTCCGACAACCGGTACAGTTCCATCATTTCCGGTATATAATTCATCAGCAACAGCACGGCAATCAGAATCGAAATCAATCCCTGAATCAGGGTACTCACCATCAGGGGTGCCCAATAGGTAAAGGCTTTAAACATATCGCCGAAATCGCTCCAGGCTATACCCCGCGAAATGCGCCAGGTAACATATACAGCACCAGCCATTAAACAAGGACTTAATATCAGCGAATTAGCCAAACTACCGGCAAAGGGAATAATACCTACCGCTATAGAAATCACTACGGTAATAATTCCACCTAAAATATAGTATAACATGTGCTTCGACACCAGGGTCCAACCCTCACTCATCGCGGTTTCTATCGAAAAGGTACCGGCTTCGCTTTCGAGTTGTGCAATCGATTTCATACCAAAAAATTTATACTAATATAAGTCGCGGCTCCTTTCGTTCATGGAAAGATTTCCACGAATGGTCATTCCAACAGGCTGTCTTCGTTCATACCATACACCTGTAAGCAGTTGAAAGCCAGCATTAACCGCATTTCTTTGGCTATCGGCGCCAGTCTGTTTATTTTCATGCCCTTAAAAAAAACTACATGAAACAATTTGCCTTAGTACTGTTGGCCATGGTATTAAACGGGAACCTCTTCGCACAGGATTTACACAGCGAAGGAGACCTGAACCGCAACATTACACCTTATCATGAAGCGGCCGATGAAGCCAATGCAAGCAGTGTGGCTTATCTGCAAAAACAGGAAGCCTGGAAAAACTTCCGGAATCAGCATCCCGGATGGGGCGCCCGCTTCAACCGATATACCCGTTTACCACATCGTGCCTTTGGCGATCCCATAACGTTCGCACCCGGTGGAAATGATGCAGTACAAAAAGCCACCTTGTTTTTACAAAACGAACTCAGTGGATTTCAATTGCCGCTCAACGAGCTGGTATTGACCCGGAATTTCAACGATGGAAAATATATTCATGTTGATTTTAAGCAGGTGCACAATAACTACGAAATTTTATGGAGCCGCACCACCGTTCGCTTAACGCAGGATCTCCGGATTATGCTTTTCGGAACTGATATACACCGGAATATTCCCAATCTGATTCCTTCATTAACTGCAGGTGCAGCTATACAAAAAGCCGAAGCTGCTTTGACCGGCACCATCACTCATTCAGCGATAGAAGGAAATTTAAAGATATTTCCGCTTCCCGTAAACGGCAGTTACGATTATCGTTTGGTTTATCCGGTAGTAGTGGAAACTAAAAATCCGAACGGAACCCCCGGACGCTATCTGAGTTACGTAGATGCCAATAGTGGGGAGGTGTTGTATCGCCAGAATCAGGTGAAATTTTTCGATGTGAAAGTAAAAGGAGAGGTGTTCCCCGTGAATCAGTATACGGCAACACAAAATCGTCCGATGAAAAATATGAAGCTCACCATAGGCGCAAACACGTATTATACCGACAATACCGGTAAAGCAGTGGTTCCCAGTGGACCAGCCAATGCTACTTTATTTCTCTCCGGAAAATGGGTTGAAGTAATCGATGATGGGGGTGGAGCCAGTTCAGCCGCCAGTTATGCTCATACCTTTACCACCAGTGGAGATTCTACCACCTTCGATGTTACAGTTCCACATGCCAACGAACGCGGCGTGAATGTGTATTATCATGTAAACGAAGTGCATGACTTTATGAAGACTAAGTTCCCCACCTTTACCGTGATGGATAATCCGCTGCCTGCCAATGTAGATGTAAGCGGAACCTGTAATGCCTTCTATAATGGAAGCAGTATTAATTTTTATGCGGCCGGTGGTGGTTGTAACGCCTTTTCGTATATCGGTGATGTGATGAGTCATGAATATGGTCACGGAATCAGCGATAAATTCTATACCTGGCAATCATCCAGTTTCGATAATGGTGCTATGGGTGAAGGATACTCCGATACCTGGGCGAATTGCATTCTTAAAACCGGTATCATAGGTGCCGGGGCGAACTCTCCTACCGATTATATTCGTCGGTACGACCTGAGCCCGAAAGTGTATCCGCAGGATATTATCGGTGAAGTACATGCCGACGGTGAAATTATTGCCGGTGCCTGGTGGGATGTAGGCGTGAACTGGAACAGCATCGATTCCATGGGCGATTTATTTGCAGCTTCGTATTACGGTCTGGCTACAGGTCCCGACGGAACTGAAGGTACAGTTTATCACGACATCCTGATCGATGCCCTGAATTACGATGACGATAACAGTAACCTGAATGACGGAACACCGCACTTCACTTATATCGTTCAGGCTTTTGCCACACATGGTATTTTCCTGCTGAGCAATACCGAGCTGGTACATCAGGCACCGAATAGTATTCCGGCCTCTACTCCTGTTCCATTGGAAGCAGATGCTATTGCCGACTACCCCGCCTTCCTTGGAAATGTTAAACTGATTTATCGTTTGAAAGGAACCACCACCTACGATACCTTAACCATGACGAAGAGCGCGGCGCATTACAGTACCACATTCCCTGCGGCTGCTAATGGCGCTGTGTACGAGTACATTTTTGCAGTGTATGATTATACCAATATGCTTTCGTTGTATTCGCCTTCAAATTCGGCCTTCATTACCGGATTTACCCAACGCAATATTCCTTACTATCTGCCTGTAGGTTACAACACGGTAATGGCCGAACCCTTCGATAATATTTCAGCTACCACTGCGGGATGGACCATTGGTGATGTGGCCGGTGATAATGCCACAGCCGGTAAATGGATTGTGGCTGTTCCGGTTTCTTCTGTTACCAATGGCGATACCGTACAAACCGGTCACGATCACAGTACCGGCAGCGGAAAATGTGCAGTAACGGCTAATGCTGCCAGTGCCAGTTCGCAACCCGGAAATTCAGATGTGGATGGTGGACGAACCAGTATGATTACGGAAACGTACGACCTGTCGAAATATAACCAACCCATCGTTTCTTACTGGCGCTGGTATACCAATAGTCAAAGTTCCAATAACCCCGGAAAAGATATGTGGAGAGTTTGGGTATCGTACGACAATGGAGGTAGCTGGAATATGATTGAAAAAACATTCAAGCCTGATGTACGCTGGAGAAGAAATGTATTTATTCCCGATTTAACCAAAGGCACTACTATTAAAATGATGTTTATTGCCACCGATTCAGCAGCCACTTCTGCAGGAGGCACCTGG
>CAYWKR010000024.1:0-11144 GCA_964458785.1 uncultured Bifidobacterium sp.
GTTTTGGTTCAGGATATATGGCCACCGATATCAATGGAGATGGCAATGTGGATCTGTTAGATATACCGGTGATGGAAGAGAATATTAATAATTTCATTTATTCCAACCATCCGTAATCAATCAGACGGTAGGGTAAGGAATTGATGAAAGACGATGGATGAAGCAAAGAACGGATTGAAAAATCTGAAAGCGATTCCGTTACTTTTTATTGCGGGGATGAAAACGTTGCAGGGTATCGCGCAGAAAATCGCGGTCGAGATGGGTATAGATTTCGGTGGTGGTAATACTCTCATGACCCAGCATATCCTGTACCGCCCGCAAATCGGCGCCTCCTTCCACCAGATGGGTTGCAAACGAATGGCGCAGCGTATGGGGATGAACCTTTTTATTAATGCCGCAATGCAGTGCCAGATCACGGATGATATAAAAAATCATAACACGCGACAAGGCCGAACCCCGGCGATTCAGAAAAAGAATATCATTACAATTTTTTGAAGGCGTCATGTGAACCCGCACATATTCCCGGTAAAGCTGTATGTGTTTCAGGGCATTTTGGCCTATGGGAATCAAACGTTCTTTATCGCCCTTTCCTACCACACGAATAAATTCTTCCCTGACATACAGGTTAGAAATCCGCAGCGAACATACTTCACTCACCCGTAAGCCACATCCATACATGGTTTCAAGAATGGCGCGGTTTCGGGTCCCTTCGGGTGTACTCAGGTCTATGGCTGACAACATTTGTTCTATCTCCTGTACCGAAAGGGTATCTGGTAGTTTGCGCCGGGTTTTAGGGGCTTCCAGTAATTCGGATGGATCCTGATTTATAATTTCTTCCTGCAAGAGGAAGCGAAAAAAATTTTTAATCCCTGAAATAATACGGGCCTGTGAGGTGGCACTCATTCCCAGTTCATGTATCCATTGTACGAATTGTTGTAAATCGTTCAGGGTAATATCCGCGGGTGACGGATCACTTTCCTTGAATTGAAAAAACTGTATCAGCTTTTCCGTATCATGCAGATAGGCCTCCATCGAGTGCCGGCTGAGGGATTTCTCGATCTGGAGAAAGGAACGGAAAGACGGTATATAGGCATGTAATCTCACTGGTCGGGTGCAAACAGGTTCAGGGAACGAATGTAAGTTGTAGTCAGGAAAGAGTGCATATCCTCAGGGTCCCCGGATGGGACAGCCAATGAAAAAAAGATGAACACGGGGGCCGCCAAAACCCTGAACCGGAAAAATAAATATGAAGAGATTACGTTTATGATACAAATACCATGATACATGCACGATTTTACTACTGAAGATTTCTTACTCCTTCAATCCGGTGAACTGGAGCCTCAACGGGAGCGTTTATTACAGGATGCACTGGCATCGGATACAGTCCTGATGGATTCGTATGAAAAAGTAGAACAGCAATGCCACGTGATTGCCGATTTTGAGCTGGAAGCACCATCGCGGCTGCTCGACTACATTTTACTGGAGTTATCGCAAAAGGAACTGCTGTCGGCTTAGGCTGTACAGGGTATGCCTTTCAGGGTTCCGGAGGTACAATCGGTAATCTGAACATACACATACTGCCCTTTTTCTATATTGCCTTTAGGAAAGACGACCATTTTGTTTTTGCTGTTCCTTCCGCAGTAATCGTTTGGGTTTTTCTTACTAGGTCCCTCCACCAATATTTCAAATACCTTACCAACATCCTGCAGATTACTTTCGTGCGACGATTTGCGTTGTTCTTTAATAATCTCATTTAATCGTTTGATTTTCAATTCTTCCGGAACATCATCGGTATAGCGTCGTGCAGCCAGTGTGCCGGGTCGTTCGCTATAGGCATACATATAGGCGTGGTCGTAACCCACCCATTTCATCATCGAAAGTGTTTCCTGATGGTCTTCGTCGGTTTCGCCGCAGAAGCCGGTAATGATATCGGTACTGATACCACAGTCGGGAATAATTTCGCGAATCCGCTTCACTTTATGCATATACCATTCCCGGGTATAGGTCCGGTTCATTTGATGAAGAATCCTGGTACTTCCGCTTTGAATGGGCAGATGGATATAATTGCAGATATTCGGATGTGCGGCCATCACATAGAGCACTTCATCGGTAATATCTTTTGGATGCGAGGTGCTGAAGCGCACACGCAACTGCGGATGGATGAGGGCTACCTGCTCTAGTAACTGGGCGAAAGAAACATGGGGACTTCCATCGATGGGCTCCCAGCGGTAACTATCCACATTTTGTCCCAGCAGGGTCACTTCCCGGTATCCGGCTTCAAACAATTCGCGGGCTTCGTTTACCACCGAGGCGGCATCGCGGCTGCGTTCCCGTCCACGGGTAAAGGGCACCACACAAAAGCTGCACATATTATTGCATCCGCGCATAATGCTCACAAAGCTGCTGATCCCGTTTTCATCGAGCCGAATGGGGGTAATATCGCCATAGGTTTCTTCGCGGCTCAGTAACACATTCACCGATTTTTGTCCACCACTGGCTTCCGCAATCAGAGCCGGCAAGCTTCGGTAGGCATCGGGACCAACCACCAAATCCACTAATTTTTCTTCTTCGAGCAGTTTATCTTTGAGTCGCTCGGCCATACAACCCAGTATACCTACCAGCAGGTGGGGCTTCCTTTTTTTAAGGTTTTTGAAATGAACCAGCCGGTTACGAACGGTTTGCTCGGCTTTATCCCGGATCGAGCAGGTATTTACCAGCACCAGGGAAGCGTCTTCCAGTTCGGTGGTGGTTCCAAAACCTTCCTGTTGTAAAATGGAAGCTACAATTTCACTATCGTTGAAGTTCATGGCACACCCATAGCTTTCGAGGTATACCTTTTTCAACGAGCCTGGATTTCGTTCAGAACGAAGGGCAGTTCCCTGAATTCGTTCGTCGATCTCTTTCAGATGGGGTTCCATACAATTTTCGGATTACAAATATAACAGACCCTGGTCGGCCGTCAATAAAAAAGCCGAGACCGAAGTCTCAGCTTTACTTTTAGTTCCATTTTTATCAGGCTTCTGCAGTCTGATCATCGGCCGGAGGTGCAGCAGGTTCTTCGTTTGAAGCCTGAGGTTCTTCAGCGGCATGTGCATCAGCCACCGGTGTACTTTCTTCCACGGGTGCTTCGGCCACCGGAGCAGCGGCTTTAGGAGCGGCTGCTTTCTTGGTGCGGCTACGACGCGTTTTCTTTTTCTCTTCACCTACCACGCCGGATCCGGTATAAATTTCGTTGAAATCTACCAGTTCAATCATGGCCATATCGGCGGCATCGCCTAAACGACGTTCGAGTTTAATAATACGGCAATATCCTCCGGGGCGGTTGGCAATTTTCATGCTTACTGCACCAAATAATTCCTTGATAGCTTCTTTATTCTGCAGGTAACTGAATACCACGCGACGTTGATGGGTACTATCGTTTTTCGACTTAGTCAGAATGGGTTCCACAAATACGCGAAGCGCTTTGGCTTTAGCCAGGGTAGTTACTATGCGTTTATGTTGGATGAGCTGACAAGCCAGATTACGCATCAGCGCTTTTCTGTGTGGGGTTTTACGTCCCAGGTGATTACTTTTTACACCGTGTCTCATGATGTGCTTATTTTAATGTAGCCGGTCCGACTACAGGTCTTCTAAATTAATTTTTGATAAATCCATTCCAAAACCAAGTCCGCGATCGATCAGTACCTGCTCAATTTCAGAGAGTGATTTCTGACCAAAGTTGCGGAACTTCATCAGTTCATCCTGTTCGTACTGAACCAATTCACTGAGGCTGTTGATTTTAGCTGCTTTCAGGCAATTGAAGGCACGTACACTCAGATCAAGATCTTCCAGTGGCGTTTTCAGAATCTGACGCAGTTTAAGGGTTTGTTCATCAACGATATCGTGTTTTTCAGAAACACCGGTATCGAAGGTGATATTCTCGTCAGTGATCAGCATCAGGTGCTGGATCAGAATACGGGAAGCCTGTTTTACTGCTTCTTCCGGATGAATAGTACCATCGGTACTTACGTCCAGAATCAGTTTTTCGAAATCGGTACGTTGCTCCACACGGGTATTTTCGATACCGTATTTTACATTCTTGATGGGTGTGAAGATACTGTCGGTAGCAATCCAACCGGCTGGCAATTCTTTCGATTTGCTTTCGTCGGCAGGGATGTAGCCACGACCTTTAATTACATTCATTTCGATTTTCAGGTTCGTGCTGGTGTTCATATTGCAGATCACCAGTTCCGGATTCATGATTTCGAAATGGTTGGTTACCTCTCCAATCATCCCTGCAGTAAACTGCTCTTTTCCTTTGATAACCAATTCGATACGTTCGCTGGAAATTTCGGTTTCGATTTTTCTGCGGAAACGTACCTGCTTAAGGTTCAGGATGATTTCGGTAACATCTTCGGTTACGCCTTTAATGGTTGAAAACTCGTGGTCTACCCCTTCGATGCGAATGCTTGAAATGGCGTATCCTTCGAGTGAACTGAGTAATACCCGGCGCAGGGCATTCCCTATAGTTACCCCAAAACCAGGTTCCAGAGGACGGAATTCGAAGCTGCCTTCAAACTCGGTGGCTTTCTGTAAAACGATTTTATCGGGTTTTTGAAAATTTAATATGGCCATGATGTGAATTTATTTTTTGAATAAAATGAATGATCCTTCGGGACAGTCTTACTTAGAGTACAACTCTACAATCAGCTGTTCTTTGATATTCTCGGGCACGCTATCACGTTCCGGATGAGAGATATAGGTTCCTTTCATTTCTTTCTCATTCCATTCCAGCCAGTTGATCTTTGGATCTTTTCCGCGAACACGACCGGCCAGTGCGGCATTGGCAGCACTCTTTTCTTTAATGCCAATTACATCACCGGGCTTTAGTTTGGCCGATGGAATATTACAAACTTCACCGTTTACGGTAATATGTTTGTGTGAAACCAACTGACGGGCTGCGGGACGGGATTCAGCTATTCCCAGACGATATACGGTGTTATCCAGACGGGCTTCGAGCAAACGAATCAGGTTTTCACCTGTTACCCCTTTCATACGGGCAGCTTCTTCGAAGGTATTCCGGAAACGACGTTCCAGTACACCATACGTATATTTTGCTTTTTGCTTTTCACGCAACTGAAGGGCATATTCACCCAGTTGCTTTCTTTTCCGGGCCGCACCATGTTGTCCGGGCGGGTTACTGTTTTTCCCGAGATATTTTGCATTTCCCAGGATGGGTTCGCCAAAGATTCTGCAGATCTTGGTCTTGGGGCCTGTGTATCTTGCCATGTGTATTCAATGGATTTTTTAATGAATAATACCGGTTAAACTCATATAAAATCCAGAAAGTTCGATTTTAACCGGGATACAATATAGTATAGTACTTATACTCTTCTTTTCTTGGGCGGACGGCAACCATTATGTGGTAATGGCGTACAGTCGAAAATGGATGTAACTTCAATACCGGAATTCGATACCGAACGAATGGCGCTTTCACGACCGGCTCCGGGACCTTTTACATACACATCTGCTTTTTTCATACCTGCATCAAATGCTACTTTTCCGGCATCCTGAGAAGCCAGCTGAGCAGCATAAGGGGTATTTTTCTTACTTCCACGGAATCCCATTTTACCGGCACTGCTCCAGGAAATAACCTGCCCCTGCTTATTGGTGTAGGCAATAATAATGTTATTGAAAGTAGAAGACACATGTACGTCGCCATGGGCATCCACCTTTACAATTCTTTTTTTGGCTGCAGCTTTTGCGCTGGTTTGTTGGTTTGCTTTCGCCATTGTATTTAATTTCTTACGTTCAGTATTTGTTTATAAGTATTGAAAACCAGAAGTTTAAGATTACTTCTTAGCTGCTTTTTTCTTACCGGCAACCGTTTTACGTTTTCCTTTACGGGTACGGGAATTAGTACGGGTACGTTGTCCGCGCAGCGGTAATCCCTTCCGGTGACGAAGACCGCGGTAGCAGGCAATATCCAGCAAACGCTTGATACTCATCTGCACTTCTGAACGAAGCTGACCTTCTACCTTCATTTCGGAATTAATAATATTCCGGATGGCAGTCTGTTCGTCATCATTCCAGTCTTTTACCTTCTTATTTAAATCAATTCCGGCTTTATCCAGAATGACCTGTGCAGTGGAACGGCCAATCCCATAAATATAGGTTAACCCGATTTCTCCTCTTTTATTCTTTGGTAAGTCAATACCTGCTATACGCGCCATTGCTTTCTTTTATATTTTTTTGAATGTGTTCTGATTAACCCTGACGTTGCTTGAAGCGGGGATTTTTCTTGTTAATGATAAAAAGCACGCCTTTTCTGCGTACAATTTTGCAATCTGCACTGCGCTTTTTAATCGCTGCCCTTACTTTCATATACTTTTATTTATATCGTAAAATAATTCTGCCTCTTGTTAAATCATACGGGCTCATCTCAATTCCCACTTTATCGCCAGGCAAAATACGGATATAGTGCATCCTCATTTTACCGGAAATGGTGGCAATCACCTCATGACCATTCTCCAACCGAACCCTGAACATCGCGTTACTCAACGCTTCTGTTATAATTCCGTCTTGTTTGATCAAAGGCTGTTTACCCATTATAATTTTAAGAGGTGCAAAGGTAAAGTATATTAATTGAATTTTAAAAGGATTTTTTAACCAATATAGGATTTTTTTTCATTTATTTCCCCGCCCATTCAAACCGCAATCGCCGAAAGATAGTTCATGGGGTATATATCAATTCAGAAATGCTGAATCGAAATGCACCTGAACGGAATTCCTGAACGGAATGAGAAGGCCCGGATACCCTTCAGAAGGCCTTATCTTTTTTATATTTTAAAGGTAAATCACCGAAAATGTCCTTCAAAATCCATCCGCTCATGCAAGACCCTGGTAATTTCAATGAAGGCGGGAGATAATATGCGAAAGAAAATAATATGTCGTTCTACTTTAAATTTCTTAAGTCCCTTTACAATATTTTCCGCACTTCTTCCATAAGAAGGATTCTCCGATATGATACCGAAAGATTGAATTAATAATTGATAATAACTGTCTGCCTGCTCTTCAGACCAATGAGCCAATGTATAATTCCAGATATCGTCTAAATCGTGTACAGCTTTAACGGTCAGTACATACTTAGCCATTTTTATGCTTCAATTTTAAGGATTGAAGGTGTTTTTGGGGATCGAAGTCTTTATTATGCCCACTACTAATCCCTTCATCAATAGCGTTTCTTAAAACCTGCATCCCCTTTTCTTCATCCTCCAATAAGCGTAATCCGGCACGAATCACTTCGCTCGCATTTTTAAATCGACCTTCAGCAATTCTACTTTCTACAAATAATTCGAAGTGTTCCCCAAGTGATATTGACGTATTCCTTCCCATTTCAATTACGTTTTACTCCATGAAGTTACCCATTTTAGGTAATTGATCAGAAATCTTTTTAATCAATCTCCTTTACATTCCTACCCTAGCGCAACAAGGTCAAATCGCCTTTCTGCACAAATTGTTTTCCCGACGACTGGCAGGTATACCGCAAAAGATAAAAATAGGTCCCGTTTTCGGCATCCCCACCCTTCAAATGACCGTTCCAACTGTCTTCCAGACTTTGGGCACGAAATACCAATTCACCCCAGCGATCAAAAATCAGAAAATCGTCTACTTGTAAATCAACCGGATGAATTAAGCGGAATTCATCATTGACACCATCATTATTCGGACTAAACGCATTGGGAATAAATACCTGACACTGACAATCCGTTCCGGCCCCAACCCATACCGAATCAACCGCCTGACACGAATTCTGTGTTAACTGAACCCAGTACCAGCCTGTATTCTTCACCAAATAATCTGCTTTGGGCGAACCATCCTGCCATACATAACTGGCACCGGGCTGGAAGGCATTTAACCACAGCGAATCACCCGGACAAATTTCCCGGTCGGGGCCCAAATTCACCGTAGGCTCCGGAAGATTCGTAATGATCAATGAATCGCTCACCGGTCCGCAAACGCTTCCTACCTGTACCCAGTATAATCCCGCCGCCGAGGCCGTTAACACCGGAGCCGTGCTATTGTCGTTCCATACATACCATAAGGCCCAGGCTGCTGTAGCATTCAGCGTTATGGCATCACCAATACAAAGTGCCGTATCGTTTCCAATATGTAAAGTAGGTAATGCCAGCTGATCCACCACTATCGTATCCTTCAAAACTCCACAAGGTGTAGTTACACTAACCCAATAGGTTCCCGGACCAGTCACCCAATAGGTACTTCCGGTACTTAAATCCTGCCAAACATAAGTGGCATTAGGTTGTGTGGCATTTAATTGAAACTGGGCTCCTGCACAAATCAAAGTATCCGCACCCAGATTCAAACTGGCTACCGGATAATAATTTACCTGTATCGTATCCGATGCCTTACAAGGTCCATTACGTTTTTCCACCCAATAGGTTCCGGCTGTATTTACAGTAAAACCCGAAGCCGTACTACCATTTTGCCACAGGTAAGTATAGGTTCCTGTTCCCGCATTTAAAACCAGACTCGCTCCCTGACATATCGTAGTATCATTCCCCAGATTCACCGTAAAGGGTGTCACCGAACTAATAACAAGCGTATCACTCAGTACACCACAGGCCGTAGTTACCTGTACCCAATAGGTTCCCGGACTGTTAACATTTAATGTAGAGAGCCCACTTCCGTTCTGCCACAAATACGTTGCTCCCGGTATACCGCTTTGTAATACCATGGAAACTGCACCACATACCGTGGTATCATTTCCCAAATTCAGAGTACTGGTATTATAATATTGTACATGAATGGTATCTGTTCCGATACAACCAGTTTGTGTAACCTTTACCCAATAGGTTCCTGCCGTGTTTACTGTGAAGGTCTGTGCTGTACTGGCATTCTGCCACAGATAGCTTGCTCCCGGATTCCCGGCATTCAAAACCATAGTACTACCCGGACACAGTAAGGTGTCATTTCCCAGATTCACCAGTACAGTATTCACTACGTTCACATGAATGGTATCGCTTACCACCCCGCAGGCCGTAGTAACCTGTACCCAATAGGTTCCGGTAGCAGTAACCGTGAACGAATTAGCTACCGAACCATTCTGCCATAGATACGTACCCGTCACTGCAGGTTGCAAAACCAATTGCGCTCCATTGCACAGGGTAGTATCTGGCCCCAGATTAAAGGCCGTTGCCACACCGGGTAATACATGAATGGTATCGGATGCCGTGCAATTATTTACAGTAACCTGAACCCAATAGGTGCCGGGTCCGTTTACCGTAAAGGTTGGCAATGAAGAACCATTTTGCCATAAATACGTGGCACCGGCTGTGGTGGCATTCAGTACAAAACTACTACCCGGACATAAGGTGGTATCATTGCCCAGATTCAGATTAAATACATTACTCTGATTAATAAATGTATCGATACACCCGGCGGGTAATAATTTACAGGTGGAGGTATCATTCGGAAAAATGAAATTGATAATAGACATATTTACCGGCGTCGTTCCTCCATTATTAAAGGGTTCATCGCCATCGTACCAGAGATTTACATCCCCTAAACCCACCATCGCCCCCTTATGGGCAGTTCCGGTAAAATCGGTGGTGGTAACCCTGAATCCGAAATTGGGACAATTCACAAAACTGGGACTTCCCCCATTCAAATCAGCGGTAGCCTGCAACTGATTCGCCACCGGCAACCCATCGAGTCCTTTGTAGGCCGCCCCGGTAAACGTGGCACAGCAACTTACTGCACTGGCTTCCCATCCGGGTTGTCCACCGGCAAACGAAAGGTAGCCATTGGCATTGGGAGTCACAGGCCATCCGGTAAAGGAAGCCAGTAAAGAAGCCACCGATGTGGATGACGAGGTACAACAGGTTACTTCATATTGATAGAAAACCTTTCCGCCCTGATCAATAAAATTCTTTAAGCCAGCTGCCAGTGGTGTGAAGTCGGCTAATCCAAAACAACAATACCAGTCGTACCCATTTACCGGATCCACACAGGTGGACACAAAACCGCCGGGAATCATCGGAGTGGTATTCGTATTAGTAACCACGGTATGTCCGTTCGCAGCAATCGCCGCAGCCAGCTGAGGTTCGCAACCATCATAACCCATGGTATTCATAATATAAATACGGTCGGCCAGAAGATGTTGCGATAAAAAGCTAAAAAGTACGAGGGTAAATATTTTCTTCATGTTGTTATGTGCTCTGGTCGTAAAGACCTCTTTTATGGTGAGGTGGTTAGGTAAAATTCTGAATTCAACAGGGCCTGGAATCCTTCATCCTTCAAATATAATTCATCCAACTTCAGATTTTCTGTCATATCATGGTTATTATCTCAAAACACCTTTCAAATCCCTTTCTGAAGCTTCAGAAATGAAAAAGCCGGTCACAATAACCGGCCTTTCTATTTATTTCCATACCACCTTATCAATGCTGGGCATCCAGTAAGGCCTTTATTTTGTTTGCTTCTTCTGTCTTGTTATTCGTATTGTAGCAATTCATCATTCCGGTCAGCAATTGCTTGTACATCGGTTTATACTCTTCCTTCATGCCCCCGCTTTCCTTTTCAATCAGGTCTTTTGCTTTCTGGAAATAGGGCATGGCTTTATCTAACATAGCGTCGCGCTTAGGTTTAATGGCATCGTATGTTTTATTATCGCCTTTGTTCATTTCATCGGTCATGTCCTTCGCCTGGTTATAGGCGATGAGGGCCAGATTGAATTGTGCATACGGATTTTTGGGATCCAGTTCAGCCGCCTTCAGGTAATTGGTTTCCGCATTGGTTGCCATTTCTTTGGCATTAGCCGGTTTGGGCAGGGGTTTATCATTTTTATCCACTGGATTGGCAATGGCCAGATACGTTTGTCCGAGCAACAGATACAAATCGGCCTTCTTGGGATCCGCAGCAATACCCTCCTTCAGTTTCGCAATCGATTCTTCTACCCTTCCTTTCTCGATAAAATAATTTATTTCATTATTTAAAATGCGTGCATCTTTCGGGAATTTGGCACGGGCAGCCTTCATTGTTTCACTCCATTTGGCATCATCATTTTTCTTGCTATACAAATCGGTCAGCATAATGTAAAGATTCGCATCCTGTGTGATAGGGCTTTTGATACATTCTTCCAGTAA
>CAYWKR010000025.1:0-11130 GCA_964458785.1 uncultured Bifidobacterium sp.
GTATTTTCCTACTGTCTTTCCCTCGTTTTATATTCGCTGTATGAAAAAAGTACTTGTAGCAATTTTACTGGGTATCACTTTCTTTTTTGCAACATATTCGCTTAAGGCAAAAAGTGGATATACAATACATGTCACCATCCGGAATGCAAAAGACAGTATGTTACAGTTGTGCCATTACAATGGTCGCCCCGGTATGGTGAATATCGATACGAGTATTAAAATAAAACCCGGTGCGCGTTCTGAATGTACATTAAAAAGCGACAAGCATCTGGTGGGTGGCTTGTATGTGCTTCTCTTTAAAAATAAGCGGTCACAGATGGAATTATTGCTGAACGACGGCGATGAAATCTGGGTAGAATACGATTTTGATCAGCCGGTAGAAAGTGCCACTGTAAGGGGAACCGGTGAGTGTGCCGACTATCTCGAATACCTTCATTTTCTTGGACCGTACAATCAAAAATTTAAACAGGCTGAAGAAGAAAAGCGAAAGGCAAAAACGCATGCGGATTCCCTGCTGGTAAAGGAAAAAACAAAGCAACTGAACAAGGAAATGGATAATTACCGGGATGCCTATGCCAAAAAACATCCGGAAAGTTTCATGGCTAAATTATTCAAAGCTTCGGCCTATAAAGAAATTCCGGATGCCATAAAGGGGAAACAGGAGAAGGAGCAGCAATTCATTCGGGAACATATTTGGGACGATTTTGACTTTAATGATGAGCGATTAGCGCATACCCCTTTTACCGAAAACAAGCTGGCAAATTATTTGTCGGTGATACCACAGCAGGCCGATTCCATTAATGCTGCCAGTGATGAATTATTAAGTCGTATGAAAAATGCCCGGGCCCTGTATAATCAAACAGTAGATTGGATGGTTCGTTCACAGGAAAATGTAAAGGCCAGTTTTGGCGATGATTGTTTTATTTATATCGTGGAGAAATATTATCTGAATGGAAAAGCCGATTGGATCAGCGACAGCATTCGGAATAGTTATCAGAAGAAAATTGCGTTGTTATCACGGAATGTGATTGGAAGTAAGGCTTCTGATTTTAATGTAATGAATGACAAGGATCAGCCGGTATCTTTAAATTCATTGCTGCCGGACCATGCATATACCTTATTAATATTCTGGTCGCCCAGTTGTAATCATTGTGTCGATGAAGTACCTAAGCTGGATAGTGCTGTGGCTTCTCTAGGAAAAGATATTCAGGTGGTTGGAGTGGATGCGCATGGGGAAGGAGCGGAATGGAAGAAATGGATTAATTCGCATACATTCAAAGCACGCTGGGTTCATTTGTACGATCCGGCACGTAAAGCCAGCTATGTGTCCGATTATTCGGTGTATACCACACCGGTTATTTATCTCATCGATCGTAAAGGAGTTATAGTGGGTAAGCGATTACTTCATA
Organism: uncultured Bifidobacterium sp.; assembly: GCA_964458785.1. Lineage (GTDB taxonomy): Bacteria > Bacteroidota > Bacteroidia > Chitinophagales > Chitinophagaceae > OLB11. The sequence continues at coordinate 1,410 of CAYWKR010000025.1, forward strand.
CCAATTTAAAGGAAAGTATCGACCTCCTGGAGTCCAAACATAAAAAGTAATTACCAGGATTCTGTTTCATGTCTTTTGTATCTTCATGCCATGAATAATTTACCTCCGTTCGTTCGCAATCTTTTAGTATTCATCCTGGCTATAGTGGCTGGCGGTTTGCTCAATCAACTGATTATTATGCTCAGCGCTCAGGTAATACCGCCACCGGAAGGCACGGATCTGACTACCCTGGAAGGAATCAAAAAGGCTGTGCCACTTCTTGAACCCAAACATTATATAATGCCCTTACTGGCTCATGCATTGGGTACTTTGTCAGCAGCCTTTATTATTGCACGCTGGTCACTGAATAAAAACCTGCTTCGGTCTATGCTGGCAGGTGTTTTTTTTCTGGCAGGTGGTATGATGGCGGTGAAAATGATACCGGCACCTTTATGGTTTAGTATCACCGATTTAGTATTGGCTTATCTTCCCATGGCGGGACTGGGCTACCTATTAGGTTATCGCCGTACCGCTGATTTTTAAATAAAAAAAGACCGCTTTCGCGGCCTTTCCGTTTTTCTTTAGCATGGATTATCCGATATTCAAACGAACAAATCCGGTAGCGGTTAAATTGGCGTCCACACTTTTCAGATAATCGGCAACGGTTTTGCTGCCATCTTTTACAAAGGGTTGAACCAGTAAGGTATTTTCCTTGAAGTAGGCATTGATTTTTCCATCTGCGATTTTCGAAAGCATTTCTTCCGGTTTCCCTTCCATTTTCGGGTCCGCTTTCATTTGGTCCATGATGATATCTTTTTCACGGGCTACTGTTTCGGCAGGAACGGAAGCAGGATCAAGAGCTACTGGATTCATAGCGGCAATTTGCATGGCTACATCTTTCCCGGCAGTTTCAATAGCTTCGCTGTAAGGTTGATTCATAGCAACCAAAACAGCTACGCGATAGCCGGCATGATTGTAAGCGATCACCGAAGTTCCTTCCAGACGTTCCAGAGTAGTTACGTCAATTTTCTCTCCGATTTTAGCTACTGTTTCCATGATTTTATCGGCAACAGTCATATTCTCATAGGCGCAGGCTTTAAATTCTTCCAGACTGCGGCAATTGTTCTTCATGGCAGTTTCGCTTAAACTCAGACCCAGTTTAATGAAGTCTTCGTTCTTGGCAACGAAATCGGTTTCAGAAGTCAGATTAATAATGATACCGCATGAATGATCATCGGCAGTTTGGGCAATCACTAATCCTTCTTTAGCATCCCGGTCGCTGCGTTTAGCGGCTACTTTCTGCCCTTTCTTGCGGAGAAAATCGATGGCCGCTTCAAAGTCACCATTGGTTTCCTGTAATGCGGCACGGCAGTCCATCATTCCGGCGCCGGTAGTCTGGCGTAATTTGTTCACGTCGGCAGCACTTATTGTTACACTCATTGTATTGTTTTTAATGAATTAAAAATTGGATTTAAAAAATCCGGACAATCGCTCATCCGGATTTGTGGTCGTGTGTATACGAACTTATTTTTTTGTAGTAGTACGACGCGTACCGCTGGCTTTTTTACGCGGAGCGGATCCGTCACCTTCTGCACTCATTCCATCTTCGGCCACTACTTCGCTTTCACCTTGTTCATCCTGCTCATCGTCCATTTTATCTTTCTCGCTTTCTCTTTCCTGAAGACCTTCGATAATGGCGGCAGTGATATAATTGGTAATAATGGCGATGGATTTGGTGGCATCATCGTTGGCTGGAATCGGGAAATCTACCTGATTTGGATCGCTGTTGGTATCTACCATACCAAAGGTTGTGATATCCAGACGTTTGGCTTCAGCCAGTGCAATATGTTCGTGTGAAATATCAACCATAAAAATGGCATGAGGTGTACGGTTCATAGAGGCGATTCCACCTAAAACCTTTTCCATTTTCACGCGATCACGTGCCAGGGTAAGACGTTCCTTTTTATTAATGGAAATACTGCTGTCTTCCAGCATTTTTTCGATGCTCTGCATTTTCTTCACGCTTTTGCGAATGGTGCTGAAATTGGTCAGCATACCACCCAGCCAGCGATCGGTTACATAAGGCATATTCACCTTCTGAGCACATTCTGCAATAATTTCTTTAGCTTGTTTTTTAGTAGCTACAAACAGAATTTTTTTACCGCTTTTAGCTATTTGTTTCATGGCAGCGGCGGCTTCGGTAAGCCCATCGATGGTTTTGTTCAAATCGATGATATGAATTCCTTTTTTCTCGGCGAAGATGTATGGAAGCATTTTCGGATTCCATTTTTTACGGAGATGTCCGAAATGTACGCCGGCTTCGAGGAGTTGCTGATGTAATTGAGAATTGTCTGACATACTTTTTTTTATTGGTAACCGGTGTAGCACCGGAATTTTTTTTTAATGGGGTTTAGATTCAGGAGACTCTGCAGTATCCGTTCGATGATTCGTTTAACGTTTAGAGAACTGGTAGCTTCTGCGGGCTTTCTTGTGACCAAATTTCTTGCGTTCAACCACACGTGGATCACGGGTCAGTAATCCTGCGGGTTTCAATGCAGTACGCAATTCCACATCCTGATTGCAAAGGGCACGGGCAATACCTAATTTAATAGCTTCGGCCTGGCCTTTTTGTCCACCTCCATCAACGGTGATCTGAATATCATATTTGTCGAGTGCCTGAATGGTTTTCAGGGGAAGCTCTACCTGATTCTGTAAATACATGACAGGGAAATATTCTTTATAGTTCCTGTCATTCACGGTAATGATACCACTACCCTTGGTCAGATACACGCGGGCAACGGCTTCTTTACGGCGGCCAATGGCTTTTTTTTGTTTTTCCATTTATTACTGTTATTAGGGGATTCTTATTTAATTACGGTTGGTTTTTGAGCAATGTGCGGATGCTGGTCGCCGGCATAAACGTGTAATTTCTTATACATGGCACGTCCCAGACGGTTTTTTGGAAGCATTCCTTTCACGGCACGTTCAATTACTCGTTCTGGATGGCGTTTCAATAAATCTTTGGCCATTTCCTGTTTTTGACCACCGGGATACCCACTAAAGTCCAGATAAATTTTCTGTTCATTCTTGTTTCCGGTAAAAACCACCTTGTCGGCATTCAGCACGATTACATGGTCTCCACCATCAGCATGTGGTGTATAGGTTGGTTTGTGTTTGCCACGGAGTATGGAAGCGAGTCGGGTCGACAGGCGTCCTACCGTCAGATTGCTGGCATCAATCAGAAACCATTCTGCTTTATGGGTTTCTTTGTTGATGAACTTGGTTTTGTAACTTAGATGTCTCATTCTTCGGTTTGATATTTAAAATAGTCCTTTTGATAAAGGGCGGCAAATGTAAACCGATGTGCTGCAAATAACCAAAATATTGGAGTACAAATTTTTTCCGTGAGCTTTAAATGCATTGAAAATCAATCAAAAAATGAGCATATAATATTTTTTGTAATATTAAATTGAATTTCAGTTTTCATCAACCTATTTAGCGATATAGAAATAAATGTTAAAAAATCTTGCATATAAAAAACCTGCATGTTAGCTTTACACGGTAAAATGATAATTATTTATTAATTAAAAATGCAAAGCATGAAGAAAAGACTATTACTGACAATGGCTGTGCTATTCATGGGCCTGCAGGCGCTGATGGCACAATCCGGTAGCATCCGGGGAAAAATTTTGGACGATAAGGGGGATCCGGTTCCTGGAGCCACTATTCGTATCAAAGGAACCAATAAAGGAACCGTAACCGATGCCAATGGGAATTTTAAACTGAATGCCGAAGAAGGTTCAACCCTTTCCATTTCTGCTATCGGTTTGAAAGCCACAGAGAAATCGGCTCAGGACGGAATGAGTGTAAAAATGGCGGCAGATCAGCAAAGCCTTCGCGAAACGGTGGTAACAGCACAGGCTGTTAAACGCGAAAAAGCAAGTTTGGGTTACGCTACAACCACACTGAATAATAACGACCTGAATGCTGGTAATAATGTAAGTGCATTAGGTGCTTTGCAGGGAAAAGTATCGGGTGTGAATATTACCAGTACCACTGGCGGACCCGGAGGTTCTACCCGTGTCGTGATCCGTGGTGAAAAATCAATTGGGGGTAACAACAATGCCCTGATTGTAATTGATGGTATTCCGGTGAACAACGGAAATCGTCTCCGCAGCAACAGTCTGAAGCAAGTGGATTTCGGTAACCGCGGAAATGATGTGAATCCTGATGATATCGAGAGTATTTCGGTATTGAAAGGAGCTGCAGCCACCGCCTTATATGGTTCTGAAGGAGCCAACGGAGCGATCATGATCACTACAAAATCAGGTAAAGCCAAATCGAAAACAGGTAAAACTGAAGTAGGTTTTTCTACCGGTTATACCTGGTCGAATATTCTGAAATTCCCAACCTTCCAGAATCAGTTCGGAGAGGGCGATCTTAACGGAATTCCCGATGATCGTCGCGAAAACTTCAGTTGGGGTTTACCATTCGATGGTCAAATCCGCCCATGGGGTCAGATTATCGATGGCAAGCAACAGGTAAAACGCTACGAAGCACAAGAAAATAATGTACGTGATTTCTTTAATCGCGGAAAAGCCTGGGAAAACAATCTGACTCTGTCTGGCGGAACTGAAAGAAGTAATTACTTTATTGGTTTCAACTCGCTGAACAGCAAAGGCGTGATACCTAATACCTACAACGATAAATACAGTTTTCGTGTAAATGCAAATCACGAATTTGCCAACGACTTCTTTAGTAGTGTGAACGTAAACTATATTAACGGAGCGTCCCGTGTTGATCAAGGTGGTCAGGGCGAAGGTTCTGTTTGGAATAATGTATGCCAACAACCACGCGATATTCCTATTCCTGATTTGGCTGACCTGGGTAACGTATTTAATTCTATGGATTATATCGATACCAATGGAGTTCACCGTTATGGTTATTATGGGGCCTATACTGAAAATCCATATTGGGTGGCTCAGTATTTCGATAACCGGAATAAATACGATCGTATCCTCGGTCAGGCTACCGTTGGACACCGCTTCAATCAGCACCTGACACTCTCTAACCGTTTTGGAGGTGAAGTTCTCTCTGATCGTACCTATCTGAAATCGCCTAAACTGAATTCAGTGGCCTTTGAAGAATTATGGTCAGGATCTCCTAAATCATTCAATGGCGGGTATTACGAATCTACCGACAACTTCTCATCCTATTTCAACGACCTGATGCTGAACGCAAATTTTCAAATCGATAAACTCGGAATAACAGCTTTAGTTGGTCACTCCGTTTCCAGTCGTGCCGACTATTTCCTGTCTTCCAGCATCGATCCGGTAACGAATGGTTTGGTAATCGAAGGGTTCTATAATTTCTCTAATGCGCAATCGAAAATCGCTAGCGAAAATATCATCACCCGTAACCGTAAAGTGGGTGTGTACGGAACTGTGAATTTTGATTTCAATAAGTTTTTCTTCCTGGAATTAACTGGTCGTAACGACTGGAGTTCAACACTTGCTGCCAATAACCGTTCTTATTTCTATCCTTCAGTAAGTGCTTCCTGGTTATTCAGTCAGCATTTGCCCGATGCCGCTAAGAAAGTACTGAATTATGGCAAACTGCGTGGTAACATTTCTTCTGTTGGTAATGATGCCACTGCTTACCAGAATAATGATCCCGGATTCACCAGCACCAATATCACCAGTGGATTTGGATCTAATATCTTCCCCTTCAATGATGTACCCGGATTTAGTCTTCAGAACCGCATGGGAAATCCGGCGCTGAAACCAGAACGTCAGGTAGGTAAAGAAATTGGTATTGATCTGAGTTTATTTGAAGATCGTTTGAGCTGGGATTTCACCGTGTATAGCAATAAAACAAAAGATCAGATTCTGGCGGTTCCAACACCATCTTCTTCAGGATATACCAGTCGTATTATCAATGCCGGTACCATTAAAAACACCGGGTTTGAAACCGGATTGCGTATTACTCCTGTGAAAATGAAAGGAATTCGTTGGGATTTGTACGGAACCTATACCCGTAACAAAAATGAAGTTCTTGATTTGCCCAATGGTGTTGACCAGTTAGTGATTGGTGGTTATTCCGGAATGAGTATTGTGGCCGCCGTTGGTAAACCATTTGGTACATTCTATGCAGTGGATCTGTTGAAAGATGCGAATGGAAATCAGGTAATCGATTCAGCTACCGGCGCTCCCCGTTCAACCAGCGCACCGGTATATCTGGGTTCATTCCAGCCTAAGTTCATCGCTTCATGGGGAACCAGTTTCAGTGCCAAAGGATTTAATCTGAATGTATTATTCGATACGAAACAAGGAGGTTATATTTATTCAAGAACCAAGGATATTCTTGAATTCGTAGGTGTTACTCCATCCAGTACGCTTAATAACCGCGAACCCTTCCTGTGGAATAACTCAGTATATGAAAATTCAGAAGGAGACTATGTAAAAAATACCTCCATTCTGACCGATGTATACAATTACTACACAGCAGCTAATGTAAAACCTGCCGGTCAGGATCTGGTGAAAGCCGGTTATGTAAAACTGAGAGAAGTATCGGTTGGATATAAATTACCACAGAAATGGTTTAATAACACCTTCATTGGTTCGGGTACTGTTTCCGTATTCGGAAACAACCTGGTGTTATGGACAAATAAAGGAAATGATTACATCGATCCGGAAGTGAATTCAGGAGGTGCTACAAACGAACAAGGGTTCGATTTCAGTGCCCGTCCTTCTATCAGAAACTATGGATTCCGTGTGGGTTTAACCTTCTAAAATTTAAAAGACAATATCATGAAATATATGAAACTGAATATACTGGCTCTTCTTGTTGGAGCCCTGGCCCTGGGAGGTTGTAAGAAATACCTCGATATCAACAAGAATCCGAACATCGCCAATAATGTACCGGTAGAACTGGCTCTGCCATCTGCACAGGTTGAAATTGCCCATGTTCTTGGAAATAATATTATGGTGAATGGCTGCTTTTGGGCACAATACTGGACCCAAAGTCCTTTGGCCAATCAGTATAAGCAATACGATCAGTATGCTCCTTCAACCGATAACTACAACCGGGGATGGAGTACCTTGTACAGTGGCGCCCTTGCCGATTTGCAGTATGTTTACAATCTGGCAAAATCAACCAATAACAAGCAGTATATGGCGGTGGCTCAGTTGATGACTGCCTATACTTTCCAGGTAATTACCGATGCCTGGGGTGATGTTCCCTATACAGAAGCCTTGTTGGGATTGGAATCCAATGGTGGCATTGTTTCTCCTAAATACGATAAACAATCTGCGATTTACGATAGCCTGATCAATCAGATTGATATGGCCATTGCCTTAATCGATCCAGATGCAGAAATTCATCCTGCCGGTGACGATTTAGTGTATGGTGGCGATATGAGTTTGTGGGCCAAGTTTGCCTATACACTCAAATTGAAAGTAGCCCTTCGTATGTCGGAAGTAAATCCTGTGAAATCACAAGCAATTGTTGACAGTATTTACAACGATCCAAACCATGCCTTCATCGATATGGGTGAAGATGCACTGGTGGCCTTTACTACCGCCGGAGGAAGTCAGAATCCATTGTATTCCGAAATCGTAGGGGTTGGAAAAACACAGAATATTTACGCTTCCAAGACCTGCGTAGATAGCATGAACAGTAACTCAGATCCACGTGTATTTGTATTCTATAAACCATTATCAAATGGCACTGTGGTAGGAAATACACAAGGCGATTACAATAATTCAACCAATGCCAGTGGTAAATCCATTGCCAGTTATGTAGTAGGTGCCGAAGCAGCCAACGAGAATTCGGCCAATGCACCGGTTCGTTTTATATCTTCAGCCGAAAGTTTCCTTTTACAAGCCGAGGTGGCAGCCCGTGGCTGGGGTGGAGAATCTGACGATGAATCCCTGTTCTACAGTGGAATCGATGCCAGTTTTGATGCCTATGGTATTACCGATGCAACTGAAATTGCGTTTTATAAAGATTCAACCTATTGGGGTGTATATCCTGTAGGTGGAACCATGGAAGAGAAAATCCGTCACATCATCACGCAGAAGTGGTTTGCCATGTGCGGAAATCAGGGATTTGAAGCATGGACAGAGCAACGGAGAACCGGGTATCCCGATTTCTTTGTGCAATCGGTGAATTCGCTGATTGGTGCTAAGAAACCAGCCCGTTTCCTGTATCCTACGGAAGAAATAAATCTGAATGCGAACTTCCCAGGTTTGAAAACAGTGGATACCCGTGTATGGTGGGATGTTAATTAATAATTTAAACAAACGTATTACAATGAATAAGATAAAAATATCCTTACTGGCGATGGCTGCACTGTTTGCTGTAGCTTGTCACAAGAAGACAAAGAATGTATCGATGACTGTTACGGCGTCGTATCCCGTAATCACGATTAATGGCTCACAATTCATGAGTATTCCGGTAGGTGGAAGTTTCACCGACGCAGGAGCCACAGCGGTTGATACCGTATTGAATGAAACATTGAGTCCCATTTCAGTGACTAATGATATCGATCCTACCACTCCGGGGTTTTATACCGTTCAATACACATTTAAAAATTCAAACGGCTATGTGAATACGGCAGCCCGCTTTGTTTTAGTAACGAATATCAGCGATACCCTCGACTATTCAGGTGTTTATCGTCGTACCTCCAATAATGCCCCGATGAATGTAGCTAAAGTAGCTGCAGGTTTGTACAGTACCGATAATGTAGGTGGTGTGGCTTTGCCTTCTTCTTTTGCTATCAAAGCGTACTTCGGACAAATAGATGATACTACACTGGTTGTTCCTTTGCAACCTACTACTGCAGGGGATATGTATTGTGTGAATTCATTTATTTATGCCGATGTAACTGCTGATACTACGATTACCTGGGCCGTTCGGAATGCCAGCTTTGGTACCCAGCAACGGACCTTCATTCATGAATAAGATATTATAATGAAAACAGGAAATGGCTGTCGGAAACGATGGCCATTTTTTTTTCTTTCCAGGGTATCCTTCTGAAGTGGTAGTATTGAAAATAGAGAACAGGAAGTTGTTTAACTCCTGTGAACGGTGCACAGATTACATTCAAGTATATATACTAATTAGATCGTTGTCCTGAATGGACGGATTAATGCATCGATGAAAGTGGCTCTTGCTTAAGCCGACGGATCATGCTAAAAAAAGTATTTAATGTCCACGTAAATCCCCAATAAATTATGCATGATCCGAAACCATTCTCTGTTGCTGGTATCCAGAATGGCAAAGTATTCACCCTGATGGTGTGAGATGAAACTTCTTGTATTTCTGACAGCAATAGCCACCCCCATTTTGTTTGAAAAATCATAACCTAAACCTACTTCGGCCTGCCAGGCTAAATCAAATTTTTTAACATAGGGTGTCATAGTTACCAGAGTATCTTTTTGATAGAGACCATTGGTTCCCGCCTTTGGAAGAGAGGCCTTAGCCCGAAGTAATGCAGATACACAAAGCCCGCCATGAGCCAGAACATGCAGTCGTTGTGTGGATTTATACCCAAAGAACAAAGGAAGACTGATGTACGAATAGCTAAGCTTTTGTTGATGGTACAACGAATCTTCTAATAGCAATGATTGATTATTGACCATCGTCTCCCGGGTAAAACCTCTTTTTCCACCCAATACATTGGCTCCGATAAACCATCGTTTATGGAAGTACTGAGAAAACGATACCCCTGCATGCATAG
>CAYWKR010000026.1:0-11017 GCA_964458785.1 uncultured Bifidobacterium sp.
AAAAATCGCTGGCTGCTTCCTGTACCGAAATACCATAGTTGTAAAGCTTTACTTCATCGAGTATGCCTGATAATGTGCTCCCCGGTTCGGAATAACCCAGCGTGAGCGGCGCTGAAGGATTCACCACGGGGTTCACTAATGTAGAAGTACCCATCGCTTTCCCATTCAGGTAAAAGGTAATTTGATTGCCTGTTTTACTAAAGGCACAATGATACCATTGATTTAGATTCAGTGTGAACGGGTTGCTGTAATTCCACGATCCGGTACCATAACCCGGACCATTGACATGAAAGGCTAAGCCTCCGTTTTGCAACATAAAAATCCATTTGGGATTATTATCTCCGGGGCCCACATCTTTTGAAACAATACTAAATCCATTGTTCGAATTGTAGGCCGATGGCACTCCGGTAGCCTTGATCCAGGCACTGGCCGAAAACTGTGTTGTGAGCGCATACAGGCTATTATCTGCCACCTCAATTTTTGAAGATGCGGTATTAAATGTATATGCCTGATTGGCTACTCCCAGGCGGTCGCTGGCAGAAAGCACATTACTCCCGGTTCCGGAATGATTATATCCACTCTCGTCGAGGGTATTGCCACGGAAAGGATAATAGGCAATGAGTTGTTGCGAATGCGCCTGAATGAAAACAAACAAACTAACAAACAGCAGTATTTTATTTTTCATAGTCGTTTTTTTATTATTGAATTTACCGGTGATGTATTTAAAGGCTTCAAAAGTGAATCGATTGAAGAATACTATCAATACTGAATTTGGAGTATAGCCCATACCATACTCCTTCGGTGCTATTCATAGCGCAACGCATTAATCGGATTAAGTTTACTAGCCTTTAATGCCGGATAAATACCGGCGAGCAAGCCTACGATAAAACAGATGGTAATACCGATTCCTATCCAAAGCCAGGGGATGATAAACGCTGAATGAAACACCAGTGAAAGCAGGTTGCCCATTAAAATGCCCAACACTATTCCAATTACCCCACCACTGATACTGATGATAATGGCTTCACTGAGAAACTGAAGCCGGACCGTTCGGCTACTGGCACCGATTGCCTTCGACAAACCTATTTCGCGGGTACGTTCAGCCACCGAAACCAGCATAATATTCATGAGTCCGATGGCTGCCCCCAGCAGGGTGATCAGTCCAATCACCGCAGCGGCCATGGTTACGTACTTCAGGTTTTCGATCAGGGTACTGGCAATCTCATCGTTCTTATTCAGTGCAAAATTATTATCATGCAGGGCGTTCAATCGTCTGGCAGTCCGCATCACGCCTTCGGCTTCATCCATGGCCAGCTCCAGCCGGTTCAATTCATTCACCCAAATGCTGATCACAAACGATTTATTATTCAGATTGAATCGCTGACGTGCATTGGTTAAACCCACCATAACCATATTATCGGTACGGTCGATCAGACTGGACCCCTTCGATTCCAGTACGCCTAATACCCGGTATCGGGCATCCCCCACCATCAGAATGCCACCCACGGCCTGGGTAGCATCACCAAAATATTTTGTAGCAATTACATTTCCCAGTAAGCAGGTATTCTCCCCGCTGTTCACATCCAGGGTATTGAAATTTCTTCCGGATGCTATTTCCGAACCACTCACCTTCAGATAATCTTCATCTACCGCCATGACGAAAATATTCGGATTTGATTTTTTATCCAGGTGCTTTACCATGGCATTGGTAGTAGCCATTACACTGATCGAAACAGTAGATGGAAAACTATACTGTTCTTTAAAAAAACCTGCCTCCGACAACAGGATGCGATTCTGCTGTTCGTTCTGAACCGGCCTTCTTCGTCCCCCCTTTCCGCTTTTTGATTTTCCTACAATGGGCTGTGCCGTGATCGTAAATGTATTGGATCCCATGGTGGTAAAATTCTGATAGATAGTTCCTTTCAGAATTTCAATCACGGTAATAATTCCAATCAATGCGGTGATACCAATGGCAATAATAGCCACCGTTAGGTTTGAACGAAGCCGGTTATTACGCACGGCTCTTCGTGCCAGGGAAAGGGTATCGCGCAGTTTCAAAACAACTCAAAGGTATACGCTAATTCGCATACCTGTACTTGTTTACATTCTGGCTTTTACATGAGCGATATCGTCGATACGTTTCTGCGCAATCCGCATAGCTGCTTCCTGCGTGGTAATATTTTCGCTCAGCGATAAGGAGAAAATATCAAGAAGCCGGTGATAGATTTTTTCTACATCACGGGTTACCTTTTCCCGGTTGTATGAACCACTGGCTTCAGCGGCAACATTCACCAGCCCTCCGGCATTAATTAAAAAATCAGGGGCATATAAAATTCCACGTTCTATCAACTGGCGACCATGCACTTTTTCTTCAGCCAGCTGATTATTAGCTGCACCGGCGATGATACTGCATTTCAGTTTCGGAATTGAATCGCTGTTTACGGTAGCGCCCAATGCACAGGGAGCATAAATATCCATATCCAGATCGAGCATAGCCTCCGGACTCACATATTCCACCTGATACTTCTTTGTGGTTTCTGCAATACGGCTTTCATTGATATCGGTAATAAATACTTTTGCACCGGCATCACATAAATGAGATACGAGGTATTGACCTACATGCCCCACACCCTGTACCAGTACCTTTTTACCATTCAGATCATCGTTCCCCCATTGCTTATGGGCACAGGCCTTCATGCCCACAAAAACTCCGTAGGCTGTAAAGGGTGAAGGATCACCACTCCCTCCCATATATTCGGGAATACCGGTTACATGTTTGGTTTCCTGATAAATGAACTCCATGTCAGCCGCCGAGGTATTCACATCTTCGGCGGTGATGTATTTGCCATTCAGTGAATCTACAAATTTCCCGTACCGGCGCCACAAGGCTTCTCCCTTCAGGGCCGGATCGCCAATAATGACGGCCTTTCCACCGCCCAGATTCAAACCCGAAATAGCTGCTTTATAGGTCATTCCCCTGGAAAGACGCAAGGCATCAATCACCGCTTCATCGTCGGAGTTGTAATTCCACATACGGGTTCCACCCAGCGCCGGTCCGAGGGTCGTATTGTGAATGGCAATAATAGCTTTGAGATTAGAATGAGGATCATGACAAAACACCACTTGTTCGTGTTCCATTTCCTTCATCAACTGAAATACAGTATTCGACATGCGTTTATTTTTACGATTGAGGTTCTGATTGATTTTCAGATTCGGTTCCGGAGACTTCTGGTTCAGCAGCAGCTTCCACCACCGGGGTAATTTCTTCTGCCGGAACAGAAATATTCACTGCTTCAGCCGGAGTTTCCGCTACCGGTGTTCCATCTTCAGAAGATGCTTCCGGACGTTTTACCTCTGCTTGCTGTTTCTTTTCGGCCGGCTTTTTAAGTTCTTCCTTTTTAGGATGTGCCTGACCTCCGGTTCCATGCTTTTTCTTTGGACCCCGCATAATATGACTCATCTCCCGTTCGTCGGCAAACATTTTTTCTTTCACCTCCTTTACCTTCTCTTTCAGCTCATTGACCTTCTCTTTTATTTCTTCCATAGCTTCCAGATATTCTTCTCTTTTCTCGTACGAACGAAGCGTGACCGGAAGATTATCGATCCGGTCCTGAATATCAAACAGGAGCGATTCTTCGCTTTGCAATTCGCGGCTTAACTTATTATAGTACGAACGGTTACGTTCATAACGGTCTTTAATGTCTTTCGAAAGCTCGGCCCTGCGTTGGTCACGGTGGGCATCCTTTCGATCGAAGAAATGTTTTTTGGCTTTCTGAAAGCGCTCCCAGGCTTCATCGCCGTATTCCTTGGGTACCCGGCCTATTTTCTTCCACTCTTCAAACATTTGCATATACTCTTCAGTGGCTGTATCAAAATCGGTTGAGTTTTGTAATGCTTCGGCATGAGCCACAATAGCCATTTTCTTGGCATGATTGTCTTCAAGCTGCACTTTTATTTTTCCGAAATGATGGTTCTTGCGGTTATAGAAATGATTTTTGGCTTCAAGAAAAGCGTTCCAAACTTCTTCACTTTTTTCCTGAGGTACCTTTCCAATCTTCTTCCATTCATCCATCAGTCGGTTGTATTCATCGGCTGTTTCTTTCCATGTTTCACGGTCTTTAATGGCTTCGGCCTGACGAACCAATTCCAGTTTCTTTACCAGATTCTCTTCCTGTTCAACCTGAATATCGCCAATATGTTCCTTCTTGCGTGCAAAAAAAACATCCTTGGCGGTATTGAAGCGTAGCCAGATTTCTTCGATCCGGTGCTTGGGCACCATACCAATCTGCTTCCATTCTTCATTCATAGCCATGTACGCTTCCGTTGTTTTCTTCCATTCAGAAGATTGTTGCAGCGCTTCGGCTTTTTCGCAGAGTTCTATTTTTTTAGCCAGATTATCCAGTAATTCAAATTCGAAACTTTCGAAACTGGCCTGCTTCAGTTTAAAGAATTCTTCCTTAGCCTTTTCGAATCGTTGTTTTAATTCTTCACCCCGTAAATCAGGTACGGAAGGCAAGGTTTTGAATTCATTCTGAAGAAGACGTAACTTTTCGGTCGACTCCTTCCATTCATTTCCTTTCAGTAATTCTTCAACGGCTGCACAAAGTTTTTCTCTTTTCTCAATCACCTGATCCACATCGGCTTTAATGCCACTTTCCATCGAATCGAGCAGGGTGAGTAAGGTCTGATAATCACCAATGGCCTTGGCGTTACATACATAGGTTTTAGTGCGGGTAATTTTACCGGCCAGACGAATTTTATCGGTACTGGCTTCAAATTCCTTTTTCACTTCGGCCACCATATCAAAGACTTCCTTGAAACGGTTTTCGAGTTCAGCAATAAGAGCCTCTGAGTTTTGTTCAGTGATTTCGGCAATGGAACGTTCTTCATACCAGCGGGTAGCAGGCAAAAAAACGTGTTCGTCACGGATAGAATAAAGGGCAGTGTCGGACATTGTTAAGCGTTGTAATTTTTAAAGGTAGCAAATGTAAGTATTAATTCTCCAAATAATCAAGCCGTCAAATGGCCTGAAAATGGGGCTTGCAGGCTATTCTCTTCAATCAATCAGGCATTGGCGAGATCGAAATCGGAAGGCAATCCGAATTTCCGGAGCATACGAACATGAGAAGCCAGGGCCGAGAAATAACCATCGTTGTAATTATACGGAATCCCGAATTCCTCTGCCGTTTGTCGTACGATGGGGGCAATGGCCGGGTAATGAACATGACAGATATCAGGAAACAAATGATGCTCGATTTGATGCGTTAATCCGCCGGTATACCAGCGCAATAAGGCATTGTTATGCCCAAAATCGGCAGTAGTCAACATCTGATGAATGGCCCACTCGTTTTCGATCTCGCCCTGATCGTTAGGCATCGGGAATTCAGCCCCTTCCACCACATGAGCCAATTGAAATACGGTTGACAGAACAAAACCACCAATGGCATGCATCAGCATAAAGCCTCCGAGAACAAGGCCCACACTATAATGCAATACAAAAATGGGCAGAATAATGATGTACAGATAATAGAATATTTTGAACAGTACCAGCTTAAACAAATCCATAGCAATTTCGCCTTTGCTGGCTTTGTTAACACCATTATGCGAATAATTCCAGAATTGCTTGTAGTCTTTAATAAACGTCCAGCTCCAGGTAGCCAGACAATACGCCACAAAGGCATAAATATGCTGAAAACGTTGCACCGGATGAAACTTAAAATGGGGGGTCCAGCGCATTTTCAAACGCTGATCAATATCTTCATCAATATGGGTAATATTGGTATAGGTATGATGCAGGATATTATGCTGCAGGCGCCAGTTTTTATCGAATCCGCCAATCAGGTTGAGGGTTCCTCCCATCATGGTATTCACCCATTTCTTATGACTGTACGCTCCGTGGTTGGCATCATGCATAACGCCCATTCCCACACCGGCGATGCCAAAGCCGCTGATGGCGAAACATACTAACACAGCCCACGACGGTAAATGAAATAGGTAAAAACAAATAATAGGAAGGAAATACATCGACAGCATAAGCACCGATTTCAGGATCATTACGCTATTCGCCTGCCGGTCGATACCCGATGTCGTAAAATAATTGTCGACCCTATCTTTTAAGGTTTTTAAAAACCGGGTTTTGTCTTTGTTGACAAATTTTACACGCTTCTTCTGTTCCATGGGCGCAAATATACTTCCATATTCAGCAAATAGGCTGTGTGTATTGAAGTGAAAACTGCCGAATACCGCATTTCCCCGCATTTTTTTACCTCCGTGTGCGGTATGTCACAGATTCGGTCAGAACCTCTATATTTGAAGCTAAAATTTAAGCAATGAAAGTGTTCAGTTCTATTATCCTGATGTTGTGTACATCTGTACTCGTTTTTGCCCAGCAACCTACGCCCAAAGTGGTACTCAAAAAGGGAGATATCATAAAAATCAGTCAGGACATGCTCTCTAAAAACATGCAATCGATGATGGGAGGCGACCCGCAGGAAATTAATACCGCGGTGAAATCACTTACCGAAGTAGAAGTACTGGAAGAATTACCACAAGGTTATAAAGTGAAGAAAACACTGAAAAGCATGAAACTGGATTTCGAAGGCTTTGGACAAACAACGAATTATGACTCCGAAAAGGATAAAAGCAGCGATAATCCATTTATTAAACCCATTACCGAAAAAATAGGAGTACCCGAAGTGGTTGAAATTGGTTTCGATGGTAAAGAAAAAGAAACCGGCAAAGACGATAAAAAAGGAAAAGGTATGATGCGGATGATGGGAGGTGGCATGAGTGGTGGCATCTCGTCGGCTTTTCAACTCATACCAGCCAGCGCCATGGAAAGCATGGGCTGGGAAGACACTACTGAAAATGATGGACTCACCACCCGTCGTCGTTATAAAATTGGGGGGGTATTAGGCTCTTTGGCCAAGTTGTATATTCAGGCACAAACCAAAGGAACTCTGGTAATGAATCAGAGTGGCATGGGTATGTCGACCGATGTGAATGTAACATCCGACGAAATGATTCTGGTGAATATGGAAACCGGTCGGGTTCAGATGCAAACCATCAATTCGAAAACCAATAATAAAACCACGGTGAATGACAAGGAAAGTCCAAGCACCGGCACCACCAGCGTAACTATTCAAATCGAATAACTGACCGCTGAACTGTTTGTCTTTACCCTGAATTCGGCAACAACAACAGGTCGTCCTATTATCTTTTTGTTATTTTTTACTACATTTAAAGCCCCTGTCACCCATTCAGGACAGAAAATGAAGGGTAGTAAAAATTAATAGGATGAAAAGAATACTGTTTCTGACCTTGTGTTGTTTATTTTTAAGCCATACCATGCTATTCTCCCAAAAATGGGAGTGGGCGCAAAAACTCGGCAATACCAAAAGCGATAAAATTACCTGTGTAAAAACCGATTCAGCCGGGTATATCTGGATATCAGGTTATTTCAGTACCTCTATCAATATCGGTACCAATGCCCTTCTGCTGAATTACACAGCGAATGCACAGAGCAAGGAAATTTTCCTGGCCAAACTCGATAGCACCGGATATTGTTACTGGGCAAAAAGCGGCGGGCAATATTTCGACGACCGGGTATTGGGTATGGATGTAGACCGCGATGGAAACAGTGTGATTACCGGAACCTTCTGGGAAGGATCAGGCATCAATATTGGCCCCCTGAATATTACCGGTTCAGCCTTTGGCTGGGGCGATCAGTGTTTTATAGCCAAACACGATAAAAATGGAGTAGCGCTTTGGGGTACCTTTGTGTGTAGCGAAACCGGCGACGATCAGGGTCTGGATATTGCTACCGATAAAGCAGGAAATCATTATGCAGTAGGCTTCATGACCGGCAGTACCTTGTATTGTGGTGGTAATACGGTAACGGCTGCGAACCTGAATACCGGCACACATAAACACAGCTTCTGGTTAGCCAAATTCAATGGGGCTGGTCAACCACAATGGGCCAGAACCTTTGGTAACCTGCCCTGGGATCCGGATCATTTCAAGTATATTGAACGGGATATTGCAGTTTGTGTCGACGATTCAGGAGGCGTGTATGTAACCGGTGGTTTCGATAATACCCGTCCCTTTGGCACCACCACTTTAACCAGTGTGGGGGGAACCGATGTGTTTGTGATTAAATACGATACCGCTGGAACATTCAAATGGGTGACCCGTGGCGGAAGCGATAAAGACGACTGGTCGAATGGAATCTGCTCTGATAAACAAGGACATATTTATGTAGTAGGCGAATTCCGCGATTCATTGATCATGGATACCGTACTGGTTAAAAATTACGATAAAAGGGATGCCTATATTTTTAAACTCGATGCGCAAACCGGAAAACCATATTGGGGTAAACGAGCAGGCTGGAATGGTGGAAGCGAACGCGGCAATGATGTTTGGGCTGATACCATGTGTAATGTATATGTGGCGGGAGATATCAACGACAGTGCCAAGTTTGGCGATAATATTCTGATTCCTCCCGGGAAAGCCGTTCAGGCTTTTGTAGCTAAAATTTCTCCCGAAGGCAAATGGCAATGGGCTACAACAGGAGGCGGTATCGATAGCAACGACAGGGGAAATGCCATTGCGAAAGGCAAATACGCCCAACTCTATACTTGTGGGTTTTTTCGATCAACCGCAAATTATGGCAGCACACCACCCCTCACTTCAGTGGGTTCGAGTGATGGATTTTTTGCACGGCTCACCGATTCCACCTACAATATCGGTTCTTCGTTCTCATTGCATACCCCATCCGATACCATGTTGTGTCCGGGCGAAATACTCACCCTGAATATTCCCAAGCATGCCTACTTCGATTATAATCCTAAAACGGGCGTAACTCCTAATGCTGATACCAGTGAACTAACGTTTAACCCAACCATCAGCACCACCTATACCTTGACCGGCATGAGCGAAGGCGCTTGTCCGGGCTACGATACCCTGGTATTCACCATCCTGCGATTCCCCGATCCGGTGGCCGAATTTGCCATTACGCCAAAGGATGTACCGCTGTCGAACCCGGTGCTGAATCTGTACAATCTGAGTGCAGGTGCCACTACATACGAATGGTATCAGGGTGCAACCTTTATTTCCAATAATGTGAACGAAAAACAAACCCTGACCGCAGCCGGCGATTATTGCTATACGCTTTTTGCTTATAACGAAGCCGGTTGCATGGATTCGGTAACCCATTGTGGTACGGTCTATGATAAAGAACTGGTGTTTTTTCCAAATGCCTTTTCACCCAATGGTGATCAGTTGAATGATGAATTCGGACCGGTATTTTATAATGTGGACTTTTCGAAAATGAACGATTTTCAGTTCATGATTTATAACCGCTGGGGCGAACTGGTTTTCGAATCCGATCAACCGGCTTTTCGCTGGAATGGTTTACGACAAGACCGAAGTAAAATGGATGCCGGTGTTTATTTCTATTACTGCAAATTCACCATGCCCCACGGCGATAAATACGAACGCAAAGGCGATGTCACCTTGCTGAAATAAGTACTGAGCATGACCGACTCAAAAAACAATATTCCCCGGTGGTTGCTGATAGTTACTTTCTTGTTCGCCCTGCTTGAATTCGGTGTCAGTCTTTCCTTATTTATAGCCCCTGCATCGGTATTGGAAACCGTCGACTTTAATGCCAAAGGGGTTACTGAACTTGCCCACATGTGGGCCGTCAGGCAACTGGCGATTGCCGTGATACTCTCTTATTCGGCGTTTAAGAAATCATCACCCATGCTTACACTGGCTTATGTTTTTTTTCTGGTCATGTTTCTCGGTGATCTTTTTATTGGCATCAGACAACAGGAAATGCCATTAATAAGTAGTGCATTGGTAATGACAGGCGTTTCCGGCTTTATTCTTCGATTTCTGTTTAAACATCGCGGGGACTGATTGCGTTGTTTTACTTTTTTGATCAGCGCCTTTTTTATGCCCCCTATCCTATATCATGTAAAAGCATGTTTGCGGTAGGGGACCCTCAAGGATATTCTGTGAGTAGAGAAAAGTACTAATCAAATATTGAAATTCAATTTGCTTTTTTTATACCCATTGAATAATTCATTTTTGGATCTAAGGGTCCTAGTCGTATTTCATCCTATATCATCTATTATTCTTTAGACCAGTTGTCGTTTTGTGCGACAAGAAATAGAAGCCGTCAGTATTCAATTCCATAGATGAACGCTTCGAACCTGGCACCATCTCCTTCATTTTATATCATTCCCTTCATTAACCTTGACAACCCCGTATACGGATATAATTCCATCACTTCAAATTCTATCAACCCTTTTTGAACCAGAGGCAATGTATTTAATACCTCTACAGCTTCAGAACGGTTGGTACATTCCATAATTAATACGGCGTTCTTGTGTTGTGTAAAATATATTTCCCGCAGTACCCCTGACAGCATATACCGATACACCGAACGGGCTTCTTCAAGCAATACATCAGCTTGGTTTTCCCATTGCACAAGCCCTTTTTCTTTTTCTATGGCCAGAATTTTCATGGAACGATTTATTGTTTAAGGTAATCTAATGAAGCTGAAAAGAAACATCCCTTTAACCCTTACTCTATTCTATTATCACTTTAAGAGTCTTGTTTTGACAACGTAGAAAATAAATTCCAGCGGGTATATCGTGTACATCCATCACATCCCATTTCGTGGTCATAATCAACTTACCCATCACATCATACAATTCCTTAGAATAGCCTTCGGCTCCCCGAAAACATAATTCATGGTGTGCCGGATTAGGAAATACCAGATACTCTTTTTCTTTCCATACATCATCCATAACCGAAGTCACCTCAGCGCAACTTTTCTGAAACATTTGTTTGGCATAAGTCTGCTCCCACCAGGTATACGATTGTTTCAGCGTTTTCCATTCGGCCCATCCCATATTCACCCAACTGTTTACACTGTCCATTACCCGCACCAGCTTATCGGTATAGCCCGGAATATTCAAATCCGGTTGACTGAAAAAAATGGTTTGAA
>CAYWKR010000027.1:0-10952 GCA_964458785.1 uncultured Bifidobacterium sp.
CACAGGAGCCATAGCTACCGGATTAGCCGACCAGGTTTGCAGGGCACTGCGGTGCTTCACCACGATATACTTGTTTCCGGTAATACTGGGGAAAATGCAGGTTGCTGTTCCATTCTGATGGAGTATAGCCTGGGTGGTATAGTCCATTCCAAACGGTGCAGTGTCTGCATGTAATTCCACCGTAATGGTATCACATTCACCAGGGGCACTGGGTTGTAACTGATTAGCCAGGGCAGGAACCATGGCAGAAACACCATCCCAATATCCTTGAATGAAACAGGTCAGATTGAGGGTCATAGTTGCCGGATCGATAATCACTGCAAAATCTTCAGTCTCACCAGACCCCATTGCTATACAGGCATCACCGGCTCCGTTTGGATTGGCAGGCAAACGACTCCGCACACGCATGCCGGTAGTACCGGAAAGAGCGGTTGGAGGCACAGTAATACTAATGGTTCCGCTACTGGCATTGGTGTATACCTGTTGCCATTCGCTGGCTTCATACAAACCATTCTGATTAAAATCGATCCAAACCGAAGCAATTGCCGCAGCATCCGTAGTCATCGAGAAACTATAGGTATTACCCACCATCAAATGAGGAACAGTGGTCAGCGGATTAATTGGATTATAGTTATTGGCTCCGCTACAACCCAGACTGCTGTAATTCAAAGTTCCCAGTGTAACGTTCGTAATACAAGAACCACCGGCATTAGTTGGTGTGCAATAACAGTTCAGGAATGGAAGTAAGGTAACCGCTACAGGAACAGAAGTGCCAGTTGTTGGGCTGGCCAGCGGACAACTCACTTCGCAATAAATATTATCGGCTGCAGTAATCAATTGATTATAAAACGGACTGGTGGCACCACTGATCATACCCCCATTATTATACCATTGGTAGCTTATGTTCACGCCCGGTGTCGGGTTTTGCAAACTGAAGTTCACCATGCTGGAAGGACAAGTCGATGTAGTACTGGCAATGGTATTTCCAGGGTTCGGGGTACCTGAACAAAGTACAGCAGGTAAGATATCGATAGAATAATCTTCAGTTTCGCCATAGCTATACACGGCACAGCTTGAATTGGGGGCAATGGTGGCAGCAAAACTTGAACGGAAACGCATGTGTGTAATTCCAGGCAAGGCAGTCATTGGAATGGTAACTATACCATTGTAAATCCAAGGGGCCAGACCATCGGCATCGGTTAAGGCAATATATTCACCGGCATCGAAGGTACCACTATGATTGAAGTCGATCCAACCGGCTGCATATTCGGTACCGCCATTATTTACTTCTACACTAATAGCTACCTGATCACCTTGGGATGCCTGTGCTGTTAAGGAAGTATAATCTGAATAGCTGTTTACCAGACAGGTGCCACTGGCATTATTGATCGGATTGGCAAATGTGGCTACCGAAACATTTGTGATATGATCACCCAACAGACAGCCATTGGTAGTTGTTGGAATACAGTAACATGTCAGGAAGTTCGAGAGTCCTATAGATATCAGGTTCGAAGGAGTGGTATTTCCACCACAGGTTACTTCGCAATAAAAATCATCTGGTATGGTAATTACACCCGTATACGTATTATTCGTAGCACCTGTAATTAATCCGGCATTATTATACCATTGATAGGTAACACCGGTACCTGATGTTTGATTTTGCAGGAAGAAGTTCACACTATTTCCGGGACATACTGCAGTGGCCGACGCCAGTGTATTGCCCGGGTTGGGTGTGCCTGAACAGGGAACCGGAGGAATAATCGTAATGATATAATCCTGTGAAGAACCCGATCCGAAATTGGTACAGGCATCAGAACCGTAATTGTTATTACCGGTAAAACGACTTCTGATCCGCATCAGGGTATTACCTGTGAGGGCCGTCATTGGTATTGTAATTAAAGCACTGGCTGGCGTATTCGCCGTGGAGGCGGTACTGATCTGATTCCATTCTGTTGTATCAATTATTCCGTTTTGATTATAATCGATCCACATAGAAATAATGTCCGAACTAATGGTGGTTACATTCATCGTATACGTTCCACCCTGTTGAACAGTAGTTGTTAAACTTCCTGTCGGGTTAAAAACCGCATATCCCGGAGCGGCGCAGGTAGCATTATTACTCAGGGTATTGAAATCAACCTGCGAAATGGCTCCATCACAAAGAGTACCGGTATGGGTTGGAATACAATAGCAATTCGGAAGCGAGCCGGTAGTAAACGACTGCATACCACAGCCTGTGGCAGGGCCATCGGCATTTTGAGGAATAATACTCCAGTAATAGGTGGTGAAACTACTCATGGCTGGTGAATAGGTAGTTCCCGGTTGATTGGTGGATACCAAAGCGGCAGGTGCATGATTCAAAACATCAGTTGCATTCGTACTGAAATACACATCGTATCCGGTAGGCGCACCTCCACCACTTCCCCAGCTTAATATGGGGTTGGAACAAACCAGATTACTGTTGTCGGCCGGACTGAAATTAATCGCACAGGCAGGAGGTACAGGAATATGTACTGTTACCTCTATAGCGAATCGGAACGGAGAACTGGACGTGGCAAAGTCGGTCCATGTGGTACTTCCAGTCGGAGAGGTGTAGAAGAAGGTTCCGGGCCGTATAGGACTTTCATTCTGAAATGCAAAACCCACATTAACGGTACCAATTTGTCGAACACCCACATAATAGTCGCCATTCACACTCACATTCGGAACCGGAACAAAGGCAGTTCCAACTGCGGAAGTCAGAATGGGAGATGTCCATAAATTAACCCCCGGTGTTGCACTGGGACCTGTAGCATCCCAGATTCCAAGTTGGTATTGCTGGCCGGATGTCGTCAGGTCCACTTTAATTTCATTAATCTGCGGACTATATACGTTGTACGGCGGGTTGGCTCCGATATGTGAATTGAATTTAGCTACAAAATCACCCGTCGCTCCATTAAATCCTACTCCTCCATTATTTCCAACAGCCGTATTCTTATAGGTATACACATTCGGTGTTACATCCTGACTCCAGTTTCTGGAATCATTGGCCGGATTCTGATCACCACTGGCTGTAGCCGTAACGGTAATAATATCGCCGGAACTCAGTGTGCTGGGTGTATAGGGTGCGAAACTAACAATAGCAGTGGCACCTGGTGCCAGACTACTGATTACCTGATTGTCGGTAAAGGTATTGGTACCCGCTACTGTTAACGCCACATTGATATTGCTTTGGGCTATGGTTCCATCGTTTGATATATTGGCTTTAATCACAGTGGGAGATCCGTATTCAATGGGAATTTTACCTAAGGTGTAAACACCATTTACAGACACGTCATTAGGAAAGACTTGTCCAATCTGAATAGCTGGTCTGAAAGCGGATGCGGTTAAGGTAGAAACGCCCGCGGATGCAGCAACGGTGCTATTATACCGACGGGATGTGAGTGCTGCTGCACCAGCCACACTGTTTCCATTGGCGCAATAAAACACATTTCCGGTATGGGTAACCCCTTCATTCCGAATCACCAGCACCTGAAGATTTTGGCCGGGCGTATTAGGAAAATTAAAGGGGGTAGTTAAACTCACGCCCGACCAACCTAAAGCGGTCCATGTAATAGAACCATTGTATACTAAAGTATAACCCGTTAAACTATAGGTGCCATTGGCAAAAATGCTGGATGGGGTCAGCTTCATATAAATCTGAACATTATTATAGGTATTGGAAACCGTACTCAGGGCACTGCAATTAAAGTTGATCCGGTTAATATTTACAGCTGTATTGATCTCCTGCTGCAGGTAAATAAACTCACTGGCATGATAGGCACTGCCTCCCATCGGGATATTGCCTGAAGTGGAAGCTCCATTGATGGTAATCAACTGAGCCCTGGAAAAGCCACTCCAGAAAACGGCACCAATCAGGATGAGAAAAAAACGGAAAGAAAACGAGGGCCTGCTAAGGCGAAATGTGTTTTTGTTTTTCATACAAATTCGTTTTTAGTTCCTTCAAACCTAAGGATTTATGCTGATGTTTTATTTCTCTTAACATTTGTTAATTGGCACGGCCATACATAAAAAATCCGGCTTCCAAACAGCAGCCGGATGATTATAATATTTAGTGTGATGGTTATTTTTTGCTGAATTCTACCCGGCGGTTTTTTGCTTTCGCCTCGGCACTGTTTCCGGTATCCAGTGGTTTTGTTTCACCATACCCTTTAATACTCAGCCGGTCACCCGATATACCCATGGAAACCAATTGTTTTTTAACCGATTCGGCGCGGGCTTCCGATAATTTTAAATTTGAAGCATCGTCGCCATCACTATCGGTATGGCCTCCGATTTCCAGTTTTAAATCGCTTTTTGATTGCATAGCCTTGACAATTTCATTCAGCACGCCCATGCTTTCCGGTTTCAGTTTAGCTGAATTTACATCGAATGTAATACCATGGGTTACCCATTTCCCATCCTGAAGTATTTTGCTCAGCATATTCATACCACCTCCTTCGGCCAAACGTACATTCGAAAACATCACCGGCAATTCCAAACTTCCAATACCACCTAATTGCAGGGCGAACGGGGTAAAACCACATTTAGGCACCACTAAAACACGGTACTGATCTACATAGGCCTTCAATTGTCCGTCTTTGAAAGCCAGGGCTGCATGATGCCATTTATTTTCAAACCCTTCGGTACTGGCCGGATAACTGCCTTTATATTCACCGGAAAAACCTCCGGAATATACATCTACTCCAAAGGTCACCGAACGGGCATCATCATCAGGAGATACCAGAAAAACCATCACCGAAGTGGAAGCATCCGATAAATAAAAATCGAATTCCAGTGTAAAGGTACTGCCCAGGTATTTTGGTTTTTTCATTGCCGGGGCTACTTTGGCATAACTTCCTTCGGTTAAAATAAGGGAAGACCGGCCAGCTGTTTCGTTCACCACAGCTTGTCCACTTACCAGATTCCAGCGGGGTGGAAATTCACCCTTCATGCTGGTACTGAAATCATCTTCGAACAAAATATTTTCTCCGGCAACGAAATCATAGTTGTTATACGATTTCAAGTCCTGGGCATTGATCCGGTTACTGAAGAATGCAACACAAAAAAGTAAAAGAATGGGATTCATATACACGGTTTAATTCCTAAAGATAAAAGGCTTTTTCAGGTTTCGCAACGGAATGCAATTTGTTTATGTAACTGAATCGAATAAAGCACATTCTTTTTTAAACATCTTGTTGTGTATATCTCTTTCCATACGATCACATCGGGCATATACCTTTGTGCGGAAATTACAAAAAACACATGGCCGATTTTACCCAGAACCGTAAGGTCTTCTTCCGTATTCTGTTTATGGCAGTGCCTCTGGTCTTTATCATACGGCTGTTGTTTTTACAGGTTTTCAATGTGGGTGGTTATGGCGATTCGGCTATTGGGCAGGCGGTGTATGTAAAAAAGGTGAATGCGCCCCGTGGCATTATTTACGACCGGAAAAATAAGGTGCTGATGAATAACAGCATTGTATACGACCTTGTAGTAGAACCCCGGAAAATAACCGCTGATTTTGATACACTATTTCTTTGTAAACTGATTAATGTTCCCATTGAAGATTTTCGTGCCCAACTAAAAAAAGTGATTAATAAAAATGGATGGCATAAGCCTTCCAGTTTGTACAAGAACCTCAGTCCGGTTTCTGTAGCCCGCCTGCAGGAAAATCTGTACGAATTCACAGGCATTGATCTGGTAGAACATGCCGAACGAAATTATAATTACGATTGTGGCGGAACAATACTCGGATATATCAACGAAGTGAGTGAAACCCAATTAAAAAGTGAACGCTATTCATCCTATGAAAAAGGCGACTATATTGGAATTAATGGTCTGGAAAATTATTACGAAGATGAACTGAAAGGGGCTCCCGGTGTACAATATCTCTTACGCGATGTAAAGCAGCGAATACAGGGACCCTACAAAGAAGGTCGGCTCGACTCGGCTGCGGTTCCTGGAAAACCCCTGCATCTTTATCTGGATGCTGATTTGCAAAAACTAACGGAATCGCTGATGGCTAATAAACTGGGAAGTGCTGTAGCCATCGATCCCAATACCGGTGGTATTCTGGCCTTTGCCAATGGTCCTTCCTTTGATCCGAAGCTGTTAACCGGTTCCAATAAGGGAATGCATCTGAGCCGAATGCTTACCGATGCCACCAAACCCCTCTTTATTCGTGCCATTCAGGCGAAGTATCCGCCTGGGTCCACCTTTAAACCTCTTACTGCATTGGTAGCGCTGGATGAGGGGGTAATTACAGCCGATTATGGTTATCCGTGCAACGGAGGGTATTATGCCTGTGGGCGCCGGGTAGGTTGTACACACGCCGGGCACGGGCATGCACGCAATCTGGCGTACGCTATTGCCAATTCATGCAATGCCTATTTCTGTCATGTATTCAGGTTAGCTATAGATGCATCCAAACATCAGAATGTACATGTGGGTTTACAACGCTGGCACGATTATATGAGCAGCTTCGGACTGGGACATCCGATTGGAGTGGATATTCCTCATGAGAATGGTGGCAGCATACCCGATTCTTCCTATTTCAATAAAGTGTATAAGGGTAACTGGAATTCATGTAACATGGCCATTATAGGTATGGGGCAGGGCGAAATTGAATTAACGCCAATGCAAATGGCCAATGCCATGTGTATCATTGCCAACAAAGGATTTTATTACGTTCCGCATTTTGTAAAATCAATCGATGCCGATTCCAATCATCCGTTGCTGCAGAAGTATCATGAAAGAAAAGTGGTGGCGCGAATCGCCGATTCCTCGTTTGAGTATGTAATTGCCGGTATGCAGGCGGTAGTGGATGAAGGTACTGGTAAAATAGCCAAAATGCCTGATGTAACGGTTTGTGCGAAAACCGGAACAGCACAGAATGAACGCATGATTAACGGACAAAAAGTGAAATTGCAAAATCACTCGATGTTTGTGGCCTTTGCGCCCCGGCAAAATCCCAAAATTGCTGTAGCCGTATGTATCGAAAATGCAGGTTATGGGGCTACCTGGGCCGGACCTATTGCCAGTCTGATGATTGAGCAATATCTTAAAGACAGCATTTCGGAAAAGAGAAAATACCTGGTAAAAAAAATGCAGGATGCCAAAATCATTCCGAATTATACCTATATCCTGGATTCACTCGACAAGCAGATGGCTAAAATGAAGGAATTGCAAAAGAAGGCAACAAAGGACAGTTCGGCACAGGCTATCCGCATGCGCGATAGTTTGCAAAGAAAACAGGACACGCTGTATGCAAAATATCTTTTGAAGAAAATATATCACTACGATTACAAACCATGAGTTTAAAAGCCAAATTACTGGTAGAGCGGATCGACTGGGTGATGGTGATCATCTACCTTCTGCTTTGTTTGATCGGAATTGCCTGCATCTTTTCAGTGGAGCACCGCAGTACCGACACCAGCTTCTTTATGATGAGTCATAACTATACCAAACAAATAGTTTTTTTTGGGGTTTCCCTGCTGGCAGCGCTCATTATTTTATTGATGGATAGTAAGGTATTCACTTCTATTCCTTTTTTGGGTTATACCATCAGCTTCTTTCTGTTGCTTCTGGCACTTACTCCATTAGGAAAGGGTGTAAAGGGTTCGCATTCCTGGCTGAACCTGGGTTTCCTGACATTTCAGCCGGGCGAATTAATGAAAGTATTTACGGCCTTAACCATTGCCAAATTCCTGACCTTGCAGGATACTAATTTTTCAACGCTCAGGCATCGTCTGATTTGCGCTTCATTTGCCTTTGTACCCGCTCTCATTATCATTCTTCAAAACGAAACCGGTTTGGCGATTGTTTACCTTTCGTTTTTTCTGGCCATGTACAGGGAAGGTCTTCCGAATCTGGTGATCATTATCGGATTTTCTGTGCTGCTGCTCACACTGGCCACTCTGTTAATTCCCAAGCAGATTCTGTTTTATATTTTATCGGCTCTGGCCTTGATTATTCTGTACACCGAACGAAGACAATTACGACGTCGCAGGGAAATTCTGTTTCTCGTGGCAGGCGTTTGGTTTGTTGGGGTTTTGTTTTCACAACTATTAGTTCCTGTTGCATTTAAACATATACTCAAAGGATATCAGGTGCAACGGATTTATACCATGATCGGGCAGGAAATGCCGGAAGAATATGCCCGTGAAGGAATGGATATTCATAAGCAAAATGCATCGGAATACAATGTGGGTCAATCGAAAATAGCCATTGCGTCCGGAGGTTTTTTAGGAAAGGGGTTTTTGAATGGAACACAAACACAATATAACTGGGTGCCGGAACAGCGCACCGATTTTATATTTTGTACCATCGGTGAGCAGTTTGGTTTTGTGGGAAGCAGTATCCTGATCCTGATTTATATGTTTTTGTTGTTACGGATAGTAGATATCGGGGAACGACAGCGATCACAATTTTCACGAATCTATGCCTATGGGGTAGCCGGCATACTTTTCTTTCATCTGGCCATTAATGTAGGCATGACCATAGGATTGGCCCCGGTGATCGGAATTCCACTTCCGCTGATCAGTTATGGAGGTACATCCCTCCTGATATTTACCGTACTGTTATTTATTCTCATCCGTTTGGATGCCGATCGCCAGATGGTTCTTCGCTAATAAACAATGAATAAACCATGAGTATCCGCATCATTCCCTTGTCTGAAGGAATATTTACCATCGGACACGATAAGATTTTTATTCCTTTCGATCCGTCCATTCATCATCTGGAAGACCGGCCGGTTGGTAGCCTGCTGGTTGAAATTCAACCCTTTCTGCTGCAGATAAAAAACCGGAATATTTTGCTGGATACCGGTCTGGGGTATTCTCTTCCCGGAGGGGAATTACAGCTTCATGCCAATCTGAGAGCCCATGGTTTCGAACCGGCCGATATTCATATGGTTTTTCTTTCTCATCTGCATAAAGATCATGCCGGTGGTATTTCGTATGAGCGTTCGGGTGGAAACAGAGAATTAAGTTTTCCCAATGCGGTATACTATGTGAGTCGTAAAGAATTTGATTATGCATTGCAGGAAGGAAAGAAATCGTATATACAGCAGGATTTCGAATTGCTTAAAAATAATGCGCAAACAGAATGGCTCGATGACCAGGGACAAATTCACCAGATGCTTCATTACGAAACCATTGGCGGACATTGTCCGTATCATGTTTCTTTTTTATTCAACAGTGATTCAGAACACGTATTTTACGGAGGGGATGTGGTACCGCAACTGCGCCAGTTGAAAACACGTTTTGTGGCGAAATACGACTACGACGGGAATCGTTCCATGGAATTGCGTAAACGATTTAGTCATGAAGGGATGCAGGGCGGATGGACCTTTCTTTTTTATCACGATGTGAAAACTCCCTTCAGCAAATTGCATCAGGTATAATTACCGGACAGGGCGGCGCATTGGACGGTCCTGCATGGGTGCACGCATTTCTTCCCTTCGTCTGCCTGAGTTCATTTCATTCCGCTCAGTATTCAACTCCCTTTGTTCCGGGTTTCTTTCCTTACGTTCTTCCATGCGGTTCATCCGTTTTATCAGAATCCGGTTAAAATCGCGTTCAGATTGAAATAGTTTATTGAGCTGATCGTTGCTGATGACTTTAAGAAACTGACTGCTGTAGCGGCGTTTAATATCGATCGCTTTTTGCTCCTGATCAAGAATTTCTTCGGCCGTACGAAGGTCATTTCCTTTACGTTTGTCTTCAATCAAACGGCGGATTTCTTCATCGTACTGATGATACAATGGCCAGAATTGTTCGGCCGTGCGGGGATCCAGATTCAATCGCTCGGTCAGAAAGGCAATTTTTATTCCGGCTACTCGTTCCCCCCGGTTCTGACCAAAGGACGATGGGGCGATCAGTAGTATAAGTAGGGTAATGATTTGAAAAAGTTTCATGGTAGGGTGCAATGATAAATTATATATTAGTTTGATTGTATTCAGCAATTTCCTCGTCGGAAAGGTGATTTAAAATGTCTTCTACCCAATGTGCTGTTCCGGTTTCTGGAATAGTGCCAGAGGAAGGGTATTCTAAACTGATACTCTGATCAATCAGTACCTGATGTTGTTGATAATACGACCTGATTTCGTTATCGTCCAGTTGGGCCAGTTCATGTTCTGTGTTAAAGGAAGTGCCGGGGTTGCGTTGAAAAAGCAAGGTATAGGAGAGACCAAGAAACAGAAATATACTGGCTGCCAATTGGAAATTCCTGTGAATGACGAGTCGAAACGATCGGTTCGGTATTTTCATGTGCTGCGCCAGACGCGATGGAAATTCATCCAGATAATGATCGGGTATGGAATAAGGTGTGCTGGTTACGGGGAGTGCTGTTTCGTGTTGCAGCGAAGAAACAAATGTGGCAAAATACCCTTCCGGTACCGAATAGGGGCTCAGGGGGGTAAATGCCGTTTCCAGCA
The DNA here is from genome assembly GCA_964458785.1 of uncultured Bifidobacterium sp. GTDB lineage: Bacteria > Bacteroidota > Bacteroidia > Chitinophagales > Chitinophagaceae > OLB11. Next base: position 10,457 of record CAYWKR010000027.1, read on the forward strand.
ACCTGATGTTCAATTCAGGAGCCAGTTCGCTAAAATAATTTTCTGGTACCTCAAAGGGGGTATGAAGGGATGGTATATCTACCCCCAGGGATTGCAATTCCAGTTCTATTTCGTTGGGTTTTTTCATTGGGCGCGGCTCAGACGGATCCAGTGTCCGGGGGTTTAATGCTCTTTAACAATAAATTCATGAATTTTTTTAGCAGCATGATGATAAGAGGCTTTCAGGGCCCCTACGGAAGTCTCCAGTATTTCCGACATTTTCTCGTAAGGCATTTCATCATAATACCGAAGGGTGAATACGGCACGTTGTTTTTCAGGTAGGCTCTGAATAGCTAATTGTAATTTCCATTCCAGTTTATTGGCATCGAATCCCTTTTCAGAACGGATCCGGTTGCTTAAGGGCGATTCATCATCCGACAGCGATAAAGCCCGTTTTCTTTTTTGCTGGTCCAGAAAGGTTAAGCTTTCATTGGTGCCGATCCGGTACAGCCAGGTA
>CAYWKR010000028.1:0-10948 GCA_964458785.1 uncultured Bifidobacterium sp.
AAAGGAGGATATATTTTTATTCATGATTTTAACAACGATATGTACTCAGGTGCTAAAAGGGCAGTTTTGGAATTTTGTTCAAAGTATGACATCCCCTATGTCCCTTTACCTGATACCTGGGGCACAGTTGTTATTTCAAAATGATAAAGAAAGCTCTACTTTTTATATTGTTTACTTACACCTATCAGTCTTTGCTCAAAGGTCAAGGACTTACATTTTCGACTACTCAGTATCAAAAAAAAGATGGATTACCAAGCAATACAGTTTACTTCACCACAAGTGACAGATCTGGTAACTTGTGGATTGGTACTGATGCAGGACTTTGTAAATTTGATGGGAGTAAGTATACTACCTATAACACATATTCCGGGTTACCAAATAATGAAGTCTTTGATATTTTTTGCGATAGCAAAAATAGAATTTGGGTAATTACAATGGGAGATGAAGTCGCATATATTGAGAAAGACAAAGTACATAATTCGAAAAATACCAATTTCTTAAAAAAGATTAAAATCCCAGACAGAATAAATGGAATCATTGAAGATGAACAAAATAGAATATGGATAATTGCTTTTCCATTCTTTGTAAATATTGTTAGTGGTAATGATTTAGTAAAAAAAATAGATTATAACACAAAATTTGGCCAATGTACACAGTTTAAAAAATTGAAAAATTCAATTCTTTTTTTCACTTATACTGCTAATGTTCTGATAGGATCTAATTTAAACTGTACAAACAATCGAAAAATTGGGAATAGTATAGATGTTAATGACATTCTTGTTGATTCAAATAGTCTAATTGTAAAAAAGAGTTTTGACAACAAATTAGTGAGATTAAAGAATTTCATTGATTTCTCAATCACATGCAAATCTAGCCTTCATACACTTTTCAATTTCAACTCTTTAATTTGGAAAATTAGTGGCAATGGTATTGAGGTTTTTGATAAAAATTTGAACCTTCAACTTCATATTATGAAGAATAAACCAATTTCAAATCTCTCTCAAGATATTTATGGTAACATTTGGATTTCAACCTTGAACAATGGGTTATATAAATTGAATACCACACATGCTAGAACTTTTATTAATAACAACAATGACTTTGCCAACAGCTTTTATTCAGTATATGTTAATGACAAAATATTTGCGGGAAATAATCTGGGGAATATATTAATTGCCGATAGAAAATTTGAAAGACTAAAAAATATAAATCTAAACCATACAGATCTCATCAATTTTCGGGTATTAAAAATTCAGCCTTTCAATGAAAAATACTTAGTAGCCACAGATAAAGATATTTTTCAAATAGATTCAAAATTGAAGAATATAATCCCAATTGGATTATCTCCTAGTCGAGCCTTTAAAAATGTTTATGTTTTTGACACCCTTCTTGTTTTCTTACACAATGCAGGTGTATCGATAAGGAACCAATCAAATCAAATTCTTCGAGAATATATTATCAATGATAGATTCTATTCAGCAACCGAATATAATAATAGATTGATTTTAGGTTCAGAAAATTCCATTTACTATGACCATAATAAATTGCATAAATTTCAAGCAAATACTAGAATACATGATCGTATTTCTGATCTTAAAATTTCAGATACTCTGCTTGTTGTTGGTACTGCTGACAATGGAATTTTCTTCCTGAGAAATAATACAATAGTCCGTAAACTTATAAAATCAGATGGTCTTAACAATAATAACGTAAACAAAATACACATTTACAATAACAATTTCTACTTCTCTACCAAAAACGGCATCTGCATTTATAATTATATCAATCACTCTACCTATAAACTAATGGAAAGTGATGGGCTGGCTTCGAATAATGTACAGGAGCTGGCCATAGACCATGATACATTATATGCAGCCACCGATAATGGCCTTTCCATTATCCCGCTCCTTTCGCTGAAAGTGAAAGAACCTTTTCGTTTTTTTGTCAGCCCTGTCTTCACCGAGTCCGATTCGCTTTGGAAACCCAATCAGAGTATTCATACCCGTACCAATAAAAATATCAATATCACAATGAATTCTATTTCGCTGGATACCAAAGGCCCCGTTACCTACCATTACCGGATACGTGGGCTGGACAGCGAATATCATCATACTTCGGATCCGGGAATTTATCTTAAACTGCAACAACCGGGTGATTACTATTTTGAAGCCTATAGCACGAATATCAATGACGAATACAGTCAAATGGCATTAGTACCCATTATTATCGTACCCTATTGGTATCAAACGGTATCATTTAAACTACTGTGCCTCGGATTGTTTGGTTTTTCCGTTTACCAGATCTACCGGTACATTATTATCCAGGAACGGAAAAAAGAGCAGGAAAAAATTGCCATAACGAATAAAATAAACCGCCTGGAATTAGATGCCTGGAAATCGAATATCAATCCGCATTTCCTTTTTAATTCCATTAATACCATACAATCTCTTTTCAGTATCAACCAATTTGAAAAAGCGAACCAGTTTATTTCCAACTTCTCTAAAGTATTACGTAATACGATTGATAGTTCCGATAAATTAATGAATACCATTGAAGATGAAATTCAGTATCTCCGGAATTATCTGGTTCTTGAAAAGACAAAAAAAGGCACACAATTCTCATTTCGTTTTATCTGTAAAGAGGAAGAATTATATTCCTATTATATCCCAACACTTATCCTCCAACCTATACTGGAAAATTCTATTAAACATGGCTTGAAAAATAACAAGGATGGTATTTTGGACGTCCACTTTGAAAAAGCCGGAGATCATATTCTTGTGAGAGTCAGAGATAATGGCGGCGGACTTAAACCCGATTTCCAGGAGAATAAAAAATCAAAGGGAATAAAACTTATCCGGGATAAACTGAATATTGTAGAACAAATCACCGGTCAGTTTATCTCTTTCAGTATCCATAATTATAACATCGACGATTATGGAAATGTTGGAACCGAAGCCACTATTTCTTTGCCTTTTTTCCAGGAGTCATTCAACGAAAAAGTACCCCCAAACCCTGAACTCATTCCACCACCAGGGTACAGTGCAACATAACTATAAATCCCTTATTTTCGGGTTCATATCCTTATGAACGAACAGCAATCCGAAATCCGCTTCCTGGATGGTCCGCAAAGCCGGTGGGCCGATTTTAAAGTCACTATACGCACTGTCATCGATTTCATTAAAGGATACAGGGTTCTGCATTTTGCCGGCCCCTGTGTAACCGTGTTCGGGTCGGCTCGTTTCGACGATCAGAATGAGTATTACATTAAAGCACGGGAAATCGGAAGTAAAATAGCCCGGCTGGGATTTACCATCATGACCGGTGGCGGCCCCGGTATTATGGAAGCTGCCAATCGGGGTGCCAAAGATGTGAAGGGAAAATCGGTAGGATGTAATATCGAACTTCCCTTCGAACAAAATCCAAACCCCTATCTCGACAAATGGGTTACCATTAAATACTTCTTCGTTCGAAAAACCCTGTTAATCAAATATTCGTACGCGTTTATTGTTATGCCTGGCGGATTTGGGACACTCGACGAACTTTTTGAAGCATTAACCCTCATTCAAACAAAAAAAATAAAGAATTTCCCAATCGTTATCTTCGACACTCAATTTCATAAAGATCTGATTGAATATATCGACTCAATGAAAAAAGCCGGAACCATTTCACCCGAAGACCTGGACCTGATGCTGGTTACAGATAGCGTCGATGAAACCGTTAAACATATCGAAGGCAGTATATCCCGTTTTGGATTGAAGTATGAACGAAAATTCAAACCGGTTAAATGGCTCTTTGAGAAAAACGGTACCCGTTCGTAATACAATTCTTATTTTCAATTACTATCTTGTTTATATGGAAAAACAACTGACACTGGAAGAAATCCAGCAATTCAAGGGAAAATATCCAAAACAACTCTGGCTTCTTTTTCTCACTGAAATGTGGGAACGATTTTGTTTTTATGGTATGCGGGGAATCCTTACCATCTTTATGGTACAACAACTGTTGATTGACGAGAAAACCGCCAATCTGCAATATGGCGCCATCCAGGCTTTTGTGTATGCATTCGCTTTTATAGGCGGGCTGTTTGCCGATAAAATCCTCGGTTTCAGAAAATCACTGTACTTCGGTGGCTTACTGATGATCGCCGGAAATATTATCATCGCATTGTCGCCACAACAGTTTTTTTATATCGGAATTTGTTTCTCAATTGTTGGAACTGGTTTTTTTAAACCGAATATTTCGTCTATGGTAGGCGCCCTGTATCCCGAAGGTGATCCCCGGAGAGATGCCGGCTATGGATTATTTTACTCTGGTATTAATATCGGTGCCTTCCTTGGAGGAGTTTTAATGGTGTATCTGGGCACTGAAGTTTCATGGAGTTGGGCTTTTGGGGCCGCTGCTTTGGTGATGGCTTTAGGTCTTTTGACTTTCATCTATACCCAGACACAATTGGGCCCAATTGGCAAATCACCGCTTCATGCCGATTTCCCTTCAAAGAAAAAAAGTTTGTATGAAATAGCCGTTTATATAGGCGCACTGGCAAGTATCCCACTCATTCTGCTGTTGGTAAGCAATACCCGGTATACCGATTTGTTTATGTATATCATCGGACCGGCTACCCTGATCTATTTTACATACGAATTGTTCCGGTATAAGGGAAATGAACGAAAGAAATTAGTGGCCGCCTTAATCTTTATCCTGTTTTCCATTGTATTCTGGGCCTTCTTTGAACAAAGTGGCGGATCGCTCAGTCTTTTTGCACTCAATAACCTGCATCATAACCTGCTTGGATTTAATGTAAATCCAAATATGGTAAACAATTCATCCAATACTATTTTTGTCATTACCCTCAGCCCCTTGTTCGGACTTGCCTGGGTTTGGCTCAATAAGAAAAATGCTGAACCCAATACGGTACTCAAATTCGGTCTCGGCTTTTTATTCCTTGCCGCATCTTTTTATATACTCTTTGCTACCCGCTGGTTTGCCAATGATGAAGGTGTTACCTCACTGAATATTTTTACACTGGCCTATCTGGTTATGACTTTTGGCGAATTATGTCTGTCGCCAATAGGATTGTCGATTATGACCAAATTATCCCCTAAACCGCTCTGGGGTGTTATGATGGGCTTGTGGTTTCTGGCAAGTGCTTATGGCCAATACGTAGCCGGTCTGTTAGGTGCAGGAATGGCCCTGGCAGATGAGAATGCCGCTAAAACAGAAAAACTGCTTTCGTATACAGCCGGGTACAAACAACTGGCTATCTATGCACTCATTTGCGGATTACTACTGATACTCATCTCGCCCTGGATTCGGAAACTGATGAATGAAGTGAAGTAGTTCAACTCCGGATTCTATTCTCCACCCAATCCTTCAATATCTGATACCCATGCGATTTAAAATAAAATCACCCCACCCTTTGTTTATGATGCTAAGCAAAAAGTTACTTTTCGTGAGTTTCTTTTTGCTTCTGATTTTTCAATTGGGATTTGCTCAACCGGCATCCCTTAAAAAATTAAATGAAATTAACCGGAAATACAGCGTACAAAATACGAATGATTTTCAGCTGCTGGGAAGTCTGGGTATTTTGGAACAACGGATTAATGCATTTTCCGTTTTACGTATTCACCTGAATGAACTTTCTGCTATCCGGGTAGCCCCCTTATCCTTTTCGGTGAATCTTGAATGTCCGGGGAATGAAAATTGTATGAATATCATAAAAAATGATACCCTGAATACCCCAATACCTGCTACCGCATTCTTCATGAACGATGCTGCCTCTGCCAATGAATTTGCCAGTACACTTGCCAGTTTGCGAAATGAAGTGGATAAATCACTGAAACCTATTCAGCCTGAACTCATAGCCAATGTTCCTGCCCACACCGAAAAGGAACAGAAAACAAGTATCCCTAAGGTGGAAAAGAAACAAACGCTGGATGAGGAGGATGAACAGGAACCGGAAGCTCCCGTTACCAAAGAAATAAAAACGAATAAAAATACAAAAGCCACTAAACCAGAGGAAGAGAATGGCGATGATGAAACTGAAGATAAAAAAACGAAACGAAGTACCAAAGAAGCTCCGGAAGATCAACCTGAAAATACAGTGGATCCCTTATGCAAACAACTGGAATTATTGCTTCAGTCGGGATGCACCCTTCAGTTTAGTGATATTACCGGGAAAGAAACCAATCCGGATTTACATATCAATGAGAGTAAATTAAAATTGAAAGGAGCCCGGAAAAATTATATTTCCTGGTACAAGAACCGAAGGGCTTTTATCGCCGAATTTAAAACCGGAACAGACAGGGAACTGGTAAATGAAGAGTTCGGAAAAATTCAGACCACCCTCGAAGATTGTTTAAGTGGTAATTGGGAAGATACCGATCACTCAGACGATCCTATATATAAAAACAGTAATGAAGAAATTAAAGATGTGGAATATATCAATGTCTCCAAACCTAACGATCCGCATTTTCGGTTATTGATCCATTCGGAAGAAAACCGGCATACTATTTTTCTACGTGTACAATAATCACTCATGAATCAGGAACATATTCAGGCCACCATTATTACTATTGGAGATGAGTTACTTATTGGTCAAACTATTGATACCAATTCATCGTGGATAGCCCGGGAGCTAAACAAAATGGGAATTTTTGTTCAGCGTCGTATTGCTGTGGGAGATCAGAAAGAAGCCATCTGGAATGCATTATCAGAAGAAGGCAAAAGAAATTCGATCATATTGATTACCGGTGGACTTGGTCCTACTTCCGATGATATTACCAAGCCTTTATTATGTGCGTATTTCAATACCACATTGAAAACCGACCCTGCCGTATTAGAGCATGTGAAGTCGATCTTTCAAAGAAGAAACCGGCCACTTTTAGCTATTAATCTGGCTCAGGCAGAAGTTCCATCCAACTGCAGGGTTTTATTTAATGAAGCTGGAACAGCACCGGGTATGTGGTTTGAAAAGGATGAGGTGATTTATATTTCAATGCCCGGAGTACCCATGGAAATGCAGCATATCATGAATATGCGAGTACTTCCTGAATTAAAAAAGCGCTTTCAGTTACCTGAAATAATACATCGTACCCTTGTAACAGCCGGTGAAGGAGAAAGTTTTATTGCATCTCAATTAACCGAATTTGAGAAGGCCTTGCCCAAACAAGTCCGCCTGGCTTATCTGCCAAAATTAGGTGGCGTTAAATTGCGACTATCGGGAAGTGAAAAAGATCTTGACCTCATCGATTCGAATTTCAATACTTTAAAAGATGTTTTAAAAAGAATTACGATAGCCGATTCGGATATTGAAACAGAACAAGCCATTTTTCAACTTCTTAAACAGGCGAATAAAACGATGGCATTAGCTGAAAGTTGTACCGGAGGTCGACTGAGTCAAATGATGACCAGTATGTCAGGAGCCTCTTCGGTTTTTATTGGCGGTTTTATTACCTACTCAGCCGCTATGAAAATCGATTTAGGGGTTCCTCCGGATACCATAGAACACCATGGAGTTATAAGTCAGGAAACCGCCAAAGCCATGGCTGAAGCCTGTAAAAACCGTACGGGTGCCGACTTTTCAATGGCTATTACCGGTCATCTGGAGAAACAGGAAACAGAAACTTATGCCTGGATTGCCGTATGCAGTCGACATCATCAGGAAGAATTTAAGGTAAAAGCCTTTTACGATCGCGAAAAAAATGCAGTGTTCTATTCAAACACTGCACTTTATATTTTGCATCGGTTTATATTAATGCATCTTACTGCTTAATCAGTTTCACTTTACGGATTTGCTCGCCATCATTCAGTTCCAGCATATACATGGCATTTGGCAAATAGGAAATATTGAGTGCTACCTTATTCCGTCCTGCACTCACCGGGAAACGTGATTCTTTCAACTTCTGACCGGTAATGCTATAAATACTATAGCGAACCATTTTACTTCCGGTAGAATTAAATTGAAGAGTATAATTTCCATTCGATGGGTTAGGATATACCTGAACTGATTCTTCTTCATTTTCATGAAGACCCAAAGGCCAGGCATCTTTCAGCATCAGATTAATGTTATCAATGAAAAGGTTATTACCCTGTGCATTGGTTGCCCTGAAACGAACAAAAATCTTTTTCCCTTCGTATCCGGTTAAATCCACCCGATCATTTCTCCACTGTGTCGACAAGGTAGGCGAAAAGATGGTACCCATCATTCCGGCCGTCGCTAACGTATTCCCTCCTTTTTTATAAGGAAGTGGCGTAAAGTTGGCAGCACAATCTTCTGAGACAAGGATCTCCAGTGAGTCCATATCTTTCGGGCCATTGGCGTGGGATAAATCAAATGTCAGAAATACCGAATCGGCACTCACTCCAACCAAATCATATTGCACCGTTTCCAAATCATCCACAGCCTTGAGCTTATTGTAATTGAAGAAGTCCATGTAAGCCGTATGACTGTTAAATCCGGTAGGGTCAGCTAAGACCAGCGTTTTTTGCCATTTTACATTGGTATCCTTATCAATAGCTCTCCAACCCACCGGCGGGAACAAGGGCCCTTCAAAATCTTCTACCGTTGGTGCAGCCAATGTAGTGGGTATAATTACACTGGCAATGGAAACGGAAGTATCATTATTTAATACCACATCGGTATAGCGACTGGTCCATGTGGTTACAGTATAGCTTCCTGGTAAAGCAAAATTAGCCAGAGTGGCAAAGGTATACACCGTAGAATCACCAATGGCTAAAGGTCCAGGCATAATTTCACTGACTACTGGATTGGCATTGATCTGATAGAATACGTCGAGATTAGTGAGCGGACGCAATCCAATATTTTTAATTTTCATTTTAATTTCCATTGGATTGACGGTAGCACAGGTATAAGCCTCATCAATGGGTAAAATGGTTTGCATATTCCAGGCATTGTCGACACAATTCACATTTCCCGGTAATTTCTGGAAGGCTATGGTCCGTCTGCCCTTAGCACCATTAGTACTTTTGTTGGCTGCTACCGCAAAGTAAAAGGTGTCGGTGGTATTCACTCCACTGTTGATGACAAACTCGTTCGTAGCGCTGTTCCCGATAATAGTCATGTAGTTTGGACCGGTACTGTTCGGCCCCATCATATAAATATCATAGTTGTCGGCCTGAGCCACCGGATCCCATTTCAAATGGAAGATATTGGCACAAGCTGTATCTACCACCAGATTTTTCGGAACATCAAACACAGTGAAGAGCGTATCACAAACATCCGAAAATGTTCCGCGGGTGATCCGCATCATCATATTTCCTGTGTTTAAAGTAGCCGGTGGTGTCCAGTCGTAATACCGCAAGTCACCAGGTATCGAGGAAGATATGGTGTTCCAGCTGGTGCCGGCATCGGAAGAATATTGCAAAGTGAAATCACCGGTATTGCCATGTGCATCCCAACGAACACGCTCTTTCACACCACTTGCAAACGCTTCGCCCCCCTGAGGATAGGTAAGTGTCAGATTATTGTTGAGATATTCGTACGTCAATACAAATTTTTGAGGTCCTAACGGAACATCCATTCCTGTAACTGTGAGTATGGCCAGCCCGGCATTCACCGAATCAAGCGTTACCTGTTCCACATTATTAATAAAGTCGAACCCTCTGACAGCCGGAGCATTCAGTGCTGCCACTGAAGGAGTATTGTCCAACACCCAGGGATCAATCACATTCCCGGAAGGTTCCTGCATTTCAAGCATCAGGTCGTTAACCAAAGCCACCGAACTGGCTGGATTCCCTTCAAAATCGTTCCAGTACAACATCACTTTCAATTGTTTGGTATTGGGTGGAATATTGATATAGAAATCTTTAGAATTTCCTGTGGTTAATGAATCTATGAAATACTGATTATTATTCATGGCTTTCAGGGCACGGCGGGCATTAATACGACCATATCCATAGATATAATCCGGACCAGGGTTCCCTAAATCATCAGCGGTATTCATCACAAGGGCTTTAATTAATGCACTGTACGGATCGGCTCCTGCATGGGTGGTTCGATATGCCTGCCATAAATCTGCCAGTGTTCCGGAAACAGCCGGACATGCCATAGATGTACCGGTAAAGGTGTCGTAGGTATTGTCGGGTTGTGTAGAATATACATCTGAACCTACAGCTACAATTTCAGGTTTGATACGTCCGTCTTCAGAAGGACCGCGACTTGATGATGGGGCAATGATATCTGAATTGTCGACGTTACCCACGCTGATCACATTTTTCCCGGCTTTATATCCACCGGTTATGGTATAAAATCCCTGTGGAACACCGCCACAACTTCCGCCTCCGCTATTTCCGGCTGAGTGTACACTCATCAGCGAAAATTTTGAATTCACCAGATGGTCAGCATCTTCAGCGTCGGAATTATAACCGGCATTGCAGTTTTGACCCAGTGAATTGCTGGTAATACGGATTCCCTGTGTGGTATAATCTACCGGAGCATTAAATAAATTATCATAATCAGAATAAATGTGCAAATCAGCTCCTCTTGCACTTCCGGATGTAACCGGATCAAAATTACCGGCCCCGGCTACGATACCACACACATGATCGGCATGAGTACCGGCATTTGTTGAGGTATGATTAAATACCCTGCCCTGAAAATCGATATGAGGTCCGATCAAACCGTCATCACCCACAGCCACGCCAATACCAGTTCCATCAAACTGGTTCCCGGTAACATAATCGGCATCCAGTGTATTTACCCGGTGATTAGTCCGCTCAGTCAGGTTTTCATATTCTACCGGGGCTGATGGTGGCTGAACATACCGAACATAGGGCAATGAAGCTAATGTGTTTAAATCTGATTCTTCTATTTCCAGTACTGCATCTTGATCGTTTTTCCATTGGATAAACCGAATACCCGGCTGTTCGAATACTGGCGTAGCCGGTTTGGTAAAAACGTCTTTCTGGAAACGGCACAACACCCTCATTC
>CAYWKR010000029.1:0-10909 GCA_964458785.1 uncultured Bifidobacterium sp.
TGATTCATAAATTTAAAATTCATTATTGAATAATACAAACAGTAACTTGAGCGATAATGAAATAAAATGCTATCCCATTTTCAAAAGGAACTTCAATTTATAATTGTACGACTAGAATACAATCGATATTTTTGCCAAAATACAAAGCACTAAATGCCTACCTGTACCAGCAGGCAACCGAATTTAATTCTTCACACCCAGAAAACTGTAGTTCTTACCGTATTCGAGCATTTGCGCAAAAAACGAAGTAGGGTATTCAACCTTCACATCAGCGATGCTTCCGTTTCTCATTTCGGCACGTAAACGGGGTTGAACAAATCCGCGATACGGTTTGATTCCTAATTTAGCATAGCGTTCCAGAATTTCTTTGTGCAAAGTAGGGTCTACTTTCACGCCATAGTTTTCTACCAGGGCTTGTCCGGCCTTAAAGTCGCCTTCACTTTTTATCCGTTGAATTTCACGAAGTAATTGTCCGAACAGTTCACGCAATTTGGTATAATCATTCACCTTCACGTAAGTCTTGCCATTTTGTTTAATCATTTCGATCACCCGGTCTGCTTTTCCTTTTTCGAAGGCCCAGGCCGCAATGAGCTGTCGGTTACGCATATGCGCTTCTTCGATCTGGTCGCCTAATTTAATACGGGTTAATTGGGTCATGAGACCATTCATGATATAGCTGTCGTATTCGGCCTTGGCTACGTCCAGTGATGGCATCACTTTAATATCGATCAGTTTCTGATCCATGATATAATATAAGCCTACCAGATCGGCACGGGCTTCTTCCAGACAAGAGGCGTAATTCTTCAGTGTTTTATCGGTGGTTTCCACCCCGGGGTTGATTTGTCCGGATGCATGCCCGATACATTCGTGCATATCGGTATGCAGATCGGCCGCCAAAGCGCCATGTTGTTTGATACGGGCTATCACTTCGGCATTCACACCAAATTCGTCGAGCGGACCTTTCATCGCACTGGCCTGGTTGTAACTGAAAATGATATTGCTGAGCGAAACCGATTTACTGCCATGATCCTTACGAATCCAGTCGGCATTGGGTAAGTTAATACCTATAGCTGTACTCGGTGCCAGATCACCACTTTCAACAATTACCGTAATGGCTTTGGCAATAATTCCTTTCACTTCTTTTTTCTTGTGTTCGGTCATCAGGGGCGAATGATCTTCGAACCACTGGGCTTCTTTGGCAATGGCGGCAATGCGTTTAGTAGCTTCTTCATCGCGAATACTCACATAGCTTTCATAACTTCCTTTCTTACCAATGGCATCGAGGTACACTTCGATGAAACCATTAATACCATCAATTTTACTGTTTACATCCTTTACCCAGGCAATGCTGTAGTCATCGAAGGTTTTCAGATCCCCGGTTTTTAAATATTTCGATAAGAGTTCGATGGCTGTTTTCTGTTCCTTGTTTTCGGCTACAGTGGCTGCCTTATCGAGCCAGTAAACCACCTTTTCAAGGGCTTTACCATACATGCCGCCTACCTTCCAAACCTTTTCAACCAGCTTACCATTTTCTTTCATCAGTTTGCTGTTCAGTCCCCAACTGGGTGCATTGCCGGTGGTTGGCATTTTATCGTAAAACGCTTCCACTTCCTTTTGGGTAACGCCTTCGTAGAAATTATTGCTCGAAGCGGCTACATTATCGATACCGGAACGAAGATCCACACATTTGGGTTCTACATTCATATCATAAAACAATGGACGAACGCGTTTCCAGAAAGCATCTACGCTTTCATCCCCATTTTTAGGAAGTAAGGCCGGATTCACACTCATTAATACTTCACGGAAAAAAGTTTCGCTGCATCCCGGAATGAATTTTTCATTGCCATAATGATGATGATTGCCATTACTGAACCAGAATCTACCGCAATACTCATGAAATTTTGCCCAGTCGGCACTGCTCCGTTTACCGGTATATTCGCCAAACATCACTTCAAGTGTTTTGCGTAATAAGATACCGTATTTACTTTTCTGATCGTAAATAATATCGCGACCGCAAAGGGAGGCTTCATACAGGTAATACGCCAGTTCTTTTTCTTTCAGGCTCAGGTTTTCAAAACCGGGAACCCTGTAGGTCAGTACCTGTAAATCGGCGAAGGATTCGGCAAGTACCGACGATTTTACCGGACCATTGGGAGCGACCATAGATGGGTCTACATCGTTTGCTTCCATCCGGGCGTCGGGTTTACGTTCCTGGGGTCGTACGGGTTGGTTTTGAGCCATGAGGTTTAAGGCAGAAAGAAAAAACGTAGCTGTGAGGAGGGAGGTTTTCTTCATCAGAAAAAATTTTAGTGACCAAAGATAGAGGAATTCAGGCCACTAAATAAAAAAGACCGGTTTGAAACCGGCCTCTAATTATATTTTCAATAAAACTTAGCGTTTGTTATCGTCACGCATAGGTTTGGCATCCTGTTGTGCGGGGGCTGCCTTTTCACCCGCTTCATGATGACCACCTTTAGCGCAACAAGCCTTAGCACCTGATGCTTTGGCATGGGCACAACCGGCATGGGCTTCTTTAGGTGTACCATCATCGTTCACTTCCGCTTTGGCTTCACCGTGGTTACAGGCTTTGGCTTCGGAGTGACTGCATGTTGATTTGTCTTTGCAGCATTTTTTGTCGGCATACATGGTACCTGTTACCAACAGGGCCAATGATAAAAACAATATCTTTTTCATAATTTTTTTTATTTCCCCAAATGTACTGGAAATCCGGTATTGGGAACGTCTTTTTTTTATTTTAACAAGTTTCAGTTCCAGTATAGAAAGGCTTTAACGGCTTTCCCTTTTCTTTGCGCCATGTCGGAACATGCCATCCGAAAGGGCTATTATGCACTGATCATCATTTCGTTTTTTTGGGGAACCACCTGGTTTGTCTCCAAGTTAACCATTCCCTTCATTCCACCACTTCAAATGACCTCGATGCGACAAACCCTGGCCGGGATCATCATGATCGGTTATTTTGGATTGCGTAAAGGACATTGGCCCCGTCCCAAACAACTAATATTTCATGCCATAGTGGGCTTTTTACTGATCAGTTGCAGCAATGGAATGACCACCTGGGCTATCAGTTATATTCCCTCCTTTTTGGGAGCCCTGATTTCCTGTCTGATGCCCTTTGTGCTGATTCTTGCCAATCGTATTCTTTTTGGCGAACAGGTTCAAACCCGTTTGTATTTGGCGCTGGCCGTGGGATTCAGTGGTGTCAGTATTCTGCTCAGTTCCTTTGCCGAGGAAATGAAAGGCGATCATTTCCTGTTTGGTATTATGCTTTCCCTTTTGTCGGTCTTTACCTGGACAGGAGGCACCCTGATCAGTACCAAAAGCAAAATGAATGTGAACCCGTATGAAGGAATTGGCTGGCAAATGCTGTTTGGAGGAATTTTTCTTTTTATCGGTTCCCGTATCACCGGACAGCATGTTCCGCTGCATACCATTCCCCTGAAGGCCTGGCTGCTGTTTCTTTATCTTACAGCCTTCGGTTCTATTATTTGTTTCATCTGCTACCTCTATGCCCTGAAAACCCTTCCCATGGGACTGGTTTCTATTTACGTGTATGTAAATCCTATTGTAGCCATGTTATTGGGCGCGCTTTTTCTGGATGAAAAAATCAGTACCCGTATTGTATTGGGCATCATAGTGACCTTTATAGGGATCTTTTTCGTGCGCCGTTTCAGTAAAACAAAGCCCAAAGTGGCCGAAGAAGAACCGGCTTTTATTGCAGACTGACAAATCGGTCAAAGCACGCTATGCGATTCGGGTAATTCTGTCAAAATATAAGCAGGGTAAGCGGTCTGCCCCCCTGGTTGTCGGAAAAAATGTCGCAATACCCGGCCTTGGCACATTTCATGCAGATGGCAGAAAAAATTTTATACCTAAAACGTTAAAAGAAAAAATATGGCAAAGACAAGTAAGATGACTGTTAAACCCTTACACGATCGTGTATTGGTTCGTCCGGCCGCGGCTGAAACCAAAACCGCCGGAGGCATTATTATTCCTGATACCGCTAAAGAAAAACCACAGCGTGGTACGGTGGTAGCCGTAGGAACCGGTAAAAAAGATGAACCTATGACCGTAAAAGCAGGTGATACGGTATTGTACGGAAAATATGCAGGTACCGAAATCGTGGTGGAGCACGAAGACCTGATCATCATGCGCGAAAGCGATATTCTCGCCATTATCTAATCCATTCTCAACCATTTTTTATAAACACGAAAAACCATTAAAGGATTATGTCAAAACAAATTCATTTTAATATAGACGCCCGCAACAAGATGAAGAAGGGTGTAGATACCCTGGCCGATGCCGTAAAAGTCACACTTGGACCCAAAGGAAGAAATGTAGTGATTGAAAAGAAATTCGGTGCACCCCAGATTACCAAAGACGGTGTTACCGTAGCCAAAGAAATTGAACTGGAAGATGCTGTTGAAAATATGGGTGCCCAAATGGCGAAGGAAGTAGCTTCCAAAACTGCTGATGCGGCCGGTGACGGTACCACAACCGCTACCGTACTGGCGCAATCGATCATTACCGAAGGTATTAAAAACGTAACTGCCGGTGCCAATCCTATGGATCTGAAACGTGGAATCGACAAAGCCGTAGCTGCAGTAGTGGATAATCTGAAAAATCAGAGCGAAAAAGTGGGTAGCGACAACAAGAAAATTGAACAGGTGGCCACCATTTCTGCCAACAACGATAATAATATCGGTAAGCTGATTGCTCAGGCTATGGCTAAGGTTGGAAAAGAAGGCGTGATTACGGTAGAAGAAGCCAAAGGAACCGAAACCACCGTAGAGGTAGTGGAAGGTATGCAATTCGATCGCGGATATCTGTCGCCCTACTTTGTTACCAATAGCGAAAAGATGGTTGCCGAACTCAGCAATCCCATGATTCTGATTTACGACAAGAAAATCTCTACCATGAAGGATATTCTCCATATCCTTGAAAAAGTAGCCCAATCAGGTCGTCCGCTGGTGATTATTTCTGAAGACCTGGAAGGGGAAGCACTGGCTACGCTCGTAGTAAACAAATTACGTGGTACCATTAAAGTGGCTGCCGTTAAAGCACCGGGCTTTGGCGATCGCCGGAAGGAAATGCTCGAAGATATTGCCAAATTAACCGGAGGTATCGTGATCAGTGAAGATCAGGGCTTCAAACTTGAAAATGCCGACCTTACGTACCTGGGTGCTGCCGAAAGTATCACCATCGATAAAGACAATACCACCATTGTAGGCGGTAAAGGAAAGAAAGCCGATATCACAGCCCGTGTGAATCAGATTAAAGCACAAATTGAAACCACTACCAGCGATTACGATCGTGAAAAATTACAGGAGCGTTTAGCGAAACTGGCTGGTGGTGTAGCCGTATTGTATGTAGGTGCTGCCACTGAAGTGGAAATGAAAGAGAAGAAAGACCGTGTAGATGATGCCCTTCATGCTACCCGTGCTGCCGTGGAAGAAGGTATTGTTCCCGGTGGTGGTGTGGCCTTTATTCGTGCCATCGATAGTTTAGCCAAGCTGAAAGGAGCCAACGATGACGAAAATACCGGTATTGCTATTGTTCGCCGTTCGTTGGAAGAACCTATGCGTCAGATCGTAGCCAACTGTGGTCTCGAAGGCAGTATCATTATTCAAAAAGTTCGTGAAGGAAAAGGCGATTATGGTTTCAATGCCCGTACCGAAGTATATGAAAACCTGTACAAGGCCGGTGTGATCGATCCAACCAAAGTGAGTCGTGTAGCACTCGAAAATGCGGCCTCTATTGCCGGTATGTTGCTGACCACCGAATGTGTGATTGCCGATAAACCAGAACCTAAATCGGCTATGCCGGCTATGCCTCCGGGTGGTGGCATGGGCATGGATTATTAAGTTTAGCCGACCCATATTGAAAAGCCGCTCCGTTTCGGGGCGGTTTTTTTATTGCTTTAGTATTTTCTAATGAAGCCTGTTTTATTCAGGTCTGTACGCCGTCGGAAAGAATAATACCTTTGCGGTATTCCGGACTTATTTCCCGTTAGATGACCATTTGAAAAGAACCCTTCGATATTACCGGCTGATCTGGCTGCGAAACGATTTTAATGCAGGACTTTCTGTATTTCTGGTCGCCCTTCCACTTTGTCTTGGCATTGCACTCGCCTCAGGCGCTCCATTGTATGCCGGCTTGCTTTCGGGTGTTGTGGGTGGTTTACTGGTAACCCCCCTCAGTGGATCTCCCTTATCGGTGTCGGGACCAGCGGCAGGTCTCACCCCGGTGGTAGCAGCGGCGATTATTTCCATGGGCGATTATCGTGTTTTTCTGTTGTCGGTTTGTATTGCCGGCCTGTTTCAAATCATACTAGGGGTTCTGAAACTGGGAACCATAGCCAATTATTTTCCTTCTTCCGTTATAAAAGGCATGCTGGCAGCTATTGGAATTATTCTGCTTTCAAAACAAATTCCCATTGCTTTAGGCTACGACCGTCCCGATTTCTGGTCGGGAGGATTTCGTGAAATTGTAACCGAACATCATGTGGTGCACTATATCCGCAATCTGGGGCATCACCTTTCACCCGGTGCTATACTGATTACTTTTATTTCATTATTGATTATGGTATTCGATCAGAAATTGTTACCCGCTCCTCTGAACATTCTTCCGGCTTCGCTTTGGGTAGTTGCAGCAGGTATTGCCTACTCGTTTTTCTTTTCCGATCCGGGTCATTTTCTTTCGCTTCAGAATAATCAAAAAGTACAAATACCTCCGGATGTTTTTCACCAACTTCAGTTTCCTGCCTTTGATCAGTTATTTACCATGCGAAGCATATGGCAAAACGGATTATTGATTGGATTACTGGCTTCGCTGGAAACCTTACTTTGTATTGAAGCTATTGACAAACTGGACCGGCGAAACCGCATTACTCCTGTGAACCGTGAATTGGTAGCGCAGGGTGCAGGCAATCTGGTATGTGGTTTATGTGGCGGCTTACCTGTTACCGCTGTGGTGGTTCGTGGTGCGGCTAATGTAGATGCAGGTGCCAAAACAAAATTATCGGCCTTTACCCATTCTCTCTTTCTGCTTTGTGCTGTGCTCTTTATTCCCTTTCTGCTGAACCGCATTCCCTATGCCTCGCTGGCAGCTATTTTAATGGTGACCGGTTACAACCTGACCCGGCCTAAATTGTATCGCAATGTCTGGAGCCTCGGTCTGAAACAATTTCTTCCGTTTATGATTACGCTGATTGTGATACTTGCCACCGATTTGCTGATAGGTGTGAGTATCGGATTAATTGTTTCGGTTTATTATATCGTTCGAAATAATTATAAAGCAGAGTATAAGCTACTGCCAGGCAAAGACCAGCCTGATTCCTATATTCTTTTACTGAACACCAATGTGACCTTCCTGAACAAGGTAAATCTTAGAAAGGTACTGGATGAAATTCCTGCAGGCAGTTGTTTACTGATTGACGGACGACATTGCAATTTTATCGATTACGATATTCTGGAAGTGATTAGCGAGTTTGAACGGAAAGCAGACGAACGACAAATTAAATTGCAACTGGAAGGCATTACCCGTGTGAATGTTACCGCAGTTCATTAATGGCAAAAATGTTGTCAGTGTTCGAAATAATAAATTCCCATGATGGACATTTCATCCACCTCAAATCGTTTTACACATGAATCCTGCGGTTCACTGCTCCACCGGTAGTTAGTTAAAAAAAATCCTTTTTTAAGCTGTTCCTTTTTTTCTACCTGAATTCGCGCTCTGTCTTCCGTACATAGGGCTTGACTGTTCAATTCGCCCGGTAAATTTTCGAAAGCAACGTTCAGGGTATCGCCGGGGTGTTTTTGAAGCAGGTATTGTAAGGCCTGTTTGTAGGAAAGTCCCCAATAATCTTTTTCGAAACGCTGATTAAAATTCGGAACCAATGATCTGGAAACAGAATTAAAATAAACCATTTCGAAGGGATGATTCTGGACCATCCAAAACCCGGTAAGCAATAATTGTATTCCCAACAAACCTAACCCTGCTTTATGCCATTGATTTTTTAGCTGGTAAAGTCCATGAAGGGCTGTTAAAATCAGCAGGGGATAAATGAAATAGAGATGACGCCATCCGTCGTAAATCACTGCATGCATAAGTACCACAGAGCATACCGGAATGATAAAAAGCATCAGGGATATATTGGGAACAACATGTTGAACGCTGGTAGTAAACGGTGTACGAATAAGCTGAACCAGAAATACAACGATGGACATGATGAAGAAAAGAAGAAACACCGGTGGGGTGGTTATGCCGATCCACAACAACACATAATGCCAGGGCAATTCGGTAGCAGGCACATACTGTCCGAGATATAACACCGATCCATCCCAGTGATAGCGTTTCATTTCAAGCCAGGCCTGTACGAAATGATGAAGGGGTCCTTCCCATAATACCGGCCAGCAAAGAATCATAGTCGCTATGGTTAGTACCAGATAAAGCAACACAAACCCTAAGAGCTGTTTATTACGACGATTTAGTAAAAATAATACCCCAACATACGCTACAGTAACCAATGGAACTACCACACCGATAATACGAATGGCCAACAGCATACCACTGAAAAGTGCATGCCAGATAATATTTGTTACGGAAGGACGATGAAGGCTTCGTAACAACGTATAGACAGAGAAATTGAAAAAAGAGAGTAAGCCAATATCTTTTGAATTATAAAACGACTCGGCAAAAATGCGGGGGGTGCATACCAGCATCAGACAGGCCAGTAGCGACCAGTTAGGTGAAAAATAATAACGGGCGCTTTTGTAAAAGGCAATCAGCGAAATAAAAAAGAGAAGAAATAAAACCAGATGCCGGAGCAAATAAATCTGATGCATATCGTTTACTCCCGTTGCTTTTTCGATGAGTACCAATAATAGCTCCAGAAAAGGACCATGATACTTTTCATTGCCATTCAGCAAGGCCTCGCGGGCACCATGAAAAATATAATTGAAGTTGATATACCCGGTATCGCTTCTCGACCATTCATCGTCCCAGCCCAATCCATAGTGCGATACCACACACAAACCCAGGATAGCGAATACGAAAAAAAACCATAGTACCGGGTTTTTCCAAAAAACGGTGGGTGCTTGCATCGAAATGCCTTCCTGATTATTCCACATCATCGAGATGAGGTTCGTGAAGTTCTACCGGACGGCTTCGTTTGCGAAGTTGCATATTCAGCATTTCAACCCCGAACGAAAAAGCCATGGCGAAGTAAACATAGTTTTTCAAATGCAGTTCATGCGCCCGTTCGGCATCCCAGCCTTCAATCAGTAATACCACGCCAATCATCACCAGAAACGACAAGGCCAGCATCTTCACTGTAGGATGTTTCTCAACGAATGCGGCAATTTTTCCCGAAAAAAGAAACATGATGATCATGGCCAGTATCACGGCCGCAATCATTACTTCTACATGTTGTGCCATACCTACTGCCGTAATAATACTATCGAACGAAAAAACCAGATCAATCAGCATCATTTGCAGTACTACCCGGAACAGGGCATTATTTTTCTTCCCGGATGCGGATACCCCATGTTCACTTCCTTCCAGTTTCTGATGAATTTCACTCACTGTTTTCACAAGCAAAAACAATCCACCGCCCAGCATGATTAATCCGCGCAGATTAAATCCTTTACCCGCAATTTCAAACAGGGTTTCATTGCCGTTTTTCACCAGCCAGCTTAAACTCAGCAGTAATAAAATACGTACCAGCATTCCGCTGAACATCCAGATGCGACGAGCCTTTTTTTGTTGTGCCTGCGGTAAGCGCCCCATGATGATGGAAACAAAAATGACATTGTCGACACCCAGAACAATTTCGAGTATCGTTAATGTGAGCAAACTCATCAGGGCATCGCCACTGAGTAAATAATCCATAGTTTAATTTTTCAAAAGACTTTTACAAATCGATCGGGCAATACCGGGCCCTTCATAAATAAAGCCGGTATACACCTGCACCAGCGAAGCCCCGGCATCCAGTTTTTCGCGGGCATCATCGCCATTAAAAATTCCTCCTACTGCAATAATAGGTAAACGGCCACCGGTTTTTTTTGCGATGTTGCGAACGATTTCGGTGCTTCGTTGCTTTAGGGGTTTTCCACTCACTCCTCCGGCACCGGTATGTTCTATTTTCTCCTTGTCGCTTCGCATGCCATCCCGGTCGAGTGTGGTATTGGTGGCTACAATACCGCTAAGTTTAGCAGCCTGAACAATTTCAATCACATCATCGAGTTGGGTATCGTTTAAATCGGGTGCAATTTTCAGTAGCAGGGGTTTGGGTGAAGGATACTGCATATTCACATTCTGCAATTGCATCAGCAAATCATACAATGGTTTCTTCTCCTGCAATTCGCGCAGGTTCGGGGTATTCGGACTACTTACATTCACCACGAAATAATCCACCACATCGAACAATTTTTTAAAACAGTAGATATAATCGTCGATAGCCTGTTCGTTGGGTGTGCTTTTATTCTTCCCGATATTTCCACCTATAATCAAATCGGTTTTTCGTTGCTTCAGTCGCTCCACGGCAGCATCGACCCCCTGATTATTAAATCCCATGCGGTTGATAATGGCGGCATCTTCGGGAAAACGAAACAGACGGGGTTTTTCATTGCCTTCCTGCGGCCGGGGTGTGAGGGTACCGATTTCAATAAAGCCAAATCCCAGACAGGCCAATTCGTCAATAAAACGTGCATCTTTATCGAAGCCAGCAGCCAGTCCAACCGGATTCCGAAACTTCAGTCCAAATACTTCCCGTTCAAGATCCGGATGTTTTAAGCAGAAATTACTTTCGAGGTATCGCTTCCCGACGCCCAGATTATAGGCCCGGTGCAACCAGCGCATGACCTTATAATGTACTTGCTCGGGATCGTAC
>CAYWKR010000030.1:0-10889 GCA_964458785.1 uncultured Bifidobacterium sp.
AACAATATTACGTTCCTCTCCCACCAGGGCATTGAGTATCGACGACTTCCCGGCATTGGGCTGACCAATGATGGCAATTTTTGGTAAATCCGCAGGAAGTTCTTCCGCTTCGCCCACCATGCGCTCGGTAATTGCATCCATTAACTCACCGGTACCTGAACCTGATAAAGAAGAAATAAAAAACAAATGCTCAAAGCCTAAACTGTAAAATTCGGCCCCGTCGATTTGCCGGCGATTATTATCAACTTTATTCACCACCAGCAGAACAGGTTTTTTGGAGCGATGCAATAAACGGGCAAATTCTTCATCAAGACCCATCACCCCTGCACTGACATCGGTAACAAAAACAATGACGCTGGCTTCCTGTATCGCCAGTTCAACCTGTTGCCTGATTTCCTTTTCAAACACATCATCGCCATGGGCTACATATCCGCCAGTGTCCACCACATGAAAATGCTTCCCGTTCCATTCGCTCTCTCCGTACTGTCGGTCACGGGTTACCCCACTCTGATCATCCACAATGGCTTTTCGTTCTCCAATGAGGCGATTAAATAAGGTGGATTTCCCCACATTGGGTCTTCCTACAATGGCTACGGTGTGGCGTGGCATGACTGAAGTATAATTAAAAATGGCAAAGCTTCCTTTGCCATTTGTTTGTTGCGAGGACCGGGATCGAACCAGTGACCTTTGGGTTATGAGCCCAACGAGCTACCGCTGCTCTACCTCGCAGCGCGAAGGTAGCCAAAAAATACTCCCCTCCAAATTCTTCTTGTTATCTTCGTGGTAATGAGTGGATTTCGTAGTGGGTTCGTGGGTTTATTCGGAAAACCCAATGCTGGAAAATCAACGTTGTTGAATGCCCTTTTAAATGAGAAACTGGCCATCGTTTCGCCCAAAGCGCAAACAACCCGTAACCGCATTTTAGGCATCTTAACTGAACCCGCTTTTCAGATTGTATTTTCCGACACACCGGGCATCCTCAAATCGTCGTATAAACTTCATGATCGGATGATGAAGGAAGTGGATCTGGCCAGGCAGGGAACCGATCTGATTTTATTTATGGTAGATGCCCGCGACGATGCGGCTTCCAATATTGAATTATTACAAAGTCTGCAGCCTTCGCAACCCGTATTGCTCGTAATGAATAAATGCGATAAGGTAAAGGATGGGAAAACAGAACAACTAAAACAAGCCTTCCAATCGTGTAAAGCGGTGAAAGACATCATTGCCATTTCAGCACTGCAAAAAACCAATCTGGATTTGCTGTTGCAAAAAATAGTTTCCTTTCTTCCCGAAATGCCTGCCTATTACGAAGAAGATACCCTGACCGATAAACCGATGCGTTTTTTTGTGGCAGAATTAGTTCGTGAAAAACTTTTTTATCTGCTCGACGATGAGTTACCCTATCATGCTGCTGTGTATGTTCGACAGTATGAGGAAAAAAATACACTCACAAAAATTGTGGCTGATATTGTTGTCAGCCGGGAAACACAAAAAGCGATATTAATTGGCAAGGGCGGACAAATGATTAAAAAAATTGGTCAGGATGCCCGCACCGACATTGAACACTTTATCGACCGGAAAGTATTTCTGGAATTGCATGTGAAGGTTCGGAAAGACTGGCGAAACAACGACCTGTATTTGAAAGAATATGGGTATTGACGAATTAAACCGGCTGTTTGAAAAACCAGCTCCGGTGCAAACTATTCAGTACAAAAGTCTGCAAGATGCCGGTGTACAAATGGATATGTTGCGCTTAGACTTGTTGCATCCCCAGATATCGGGTAATAAATGGTATAAGCTCCGGTACTTTATCCGTGAAGCCCAGGAGCAAAAAGCTGCCGGGGTACTCAGTTTAGGTGGTCCCTGGTCGAATCACCTGCATGCGCTGGCCTATACCTCACAGCTACTGAATCTTCCGTCGGTAGGTCTTGTGCGAGGCGAACCGGTTTCCAATGCCTGTCTGCACGATTGTAATGCATGGAATATGAAATTGCATTTTGTAAGCCGTTCAGACTATCGGCAGAAAGCAGCTTCTTCTTTTCTGGACGCATGGAAGAACCAGTACCCTGACTATTATATCATACCTGAAGGAGGCGATGCACCCCAGGGTATTTCCGGAGCCGCCGGAATGCTGCAGGGTATTTCTGTTGACACGTATTCCCATATAGCCATTGCAGTTGGAACAGGGACCAGCTTCCGGGGACTGTTGCAGGTGGTTCCGTCAGAAACCAGACTCCTGGGTTTTTGTGCTATGAAAGGAGGCGGGTATCTGGAGGCATTATGGGAAAATGAACATAAAAGCCGGTATGAATTGTTTACCGGGTATCATGAAGGAGGTTTTGGTTCAACAAATTCCGGTTTAGAAAATTTTATCAAAACATTCTATCAGGAAACAGGCATTCCCCTCGACCGGGTGTATACCGCTAAAATGATGCGGGGCCTGTTGGATCTGTGCGGCCGAGGATATTTTGCACCCACTTCCCGCTTGCTGTTTATTCATACCGGTGGACTTCAGGGTAACCGATCCTTGTCCTGATGATTTAGATATATTAATTACCTTCGTCGGCGTGAAAATTCTGGCGTTTATTGGATTTGTTGCTTTGGTTTTAGGCCTGACACCTGAAGTAAGGTCGCAGGAATTAAAAACATTACCTGAAATGAATCTGAGTATTTCAAATGCCGAAATACAATTAGATTGGTATTGTCAGTTCGATGGAGTGAAAGCCATTGCCGTGCAACGATCTACTGACAGTGTCAGAAATTTCAATACCATTGCCTTACTCACTAAACCCAAAAAAGGAAATCTCAGTTATCGCGATTTACATCCACTGGCAGGGAAAAACTATTACCGGCTTTCGGTAGAATTTGGAAACGAACTGGAATGGTTCAGCAATACGTACAAGGCTATGATTGATTCGGCCACCCTGGCGCAGGCGGTAGAAGAAAAAAACCGGATGGCTGAAAAAATTGCTCAGGAATTATCGAAACCAGCGGTGGTGGCCCCAACCGAAAAGGCAGTAAAGCCGGTTAAACCTGCTCCGGAAGTGAAAACAGATATTCCGGCTTCGCCTCCTCCCTTTAGTTTTACCCCTTCTGATAAAATTCATACCGATCCGTTCAGTGGCCACATTCGCATTGAACTCGGCGATGCCTTATCGAAACATTATACTATTCGTTTTTACGACCCCTCACAGAACGAAATACTACGGGTTTCAAGGGTTTCGAAACCGGTACTGATTCTCGACAAGAATAATTTCAATTCAAAAGGGATCTATAGTTTCAAATTGTTCGACAACAACGTACTGGTCGAATCCGGGTATATTACCATCTTCTGATTTCTCTCCCCGTTTAAAAGTCTGACCGTTTATTCGGCGAAAACTACACATCATACACTCATGGGTGCATTTGGTGTATTGGCCCCTTCTTGCCCTGGCCCGCCATCTACTTTTACATCAGAAATCAAACAAAAATTAAAATTTAAAAACCTCAAATCATGAAAACGTTTCAAAAACCCCAACAAAACCATTTTTTAAACCATTCAAAAAAACATTTCACAATGAAAACACTTATTCCCGGCCTTTGCGCCCTGCTTATCGGATTCAGCTCATGTCAGAAATCTGCTATGGAACCTGTTGCTCAGAACAGCACAGAAAACATCAACACTGCAGCCCGTTATTTTTATCATGGACAAGCAGTGAACAACCTGAGTCAACTTCAGGGCGATGAAACCCTCATTTTACTCACCGATCAGATTGATGGACAAGCCGCTTATTATGGTTTCGACACCCGTGAAGAAGCCGAAACCTATCTCGCTCAGTTCCCTGCCATGAAAACTGTAGTTGAAAAAATACACACCGCCCGCATCATCCGCGATTATGCGCTCAGCATTCACGAAAACGAATATGTACAGGAACACGGAAGTAACAGTACCGTATTTTCGGAATACCTGAAAACGTTTGAAAACAAAAAGCGTGTTATTCAGGGAACTATTTATGCCAATGTAGCTTATGGCGGTGCCAATCTGAATAAAATCGATGGTGTACCTATTGCGGTTTTACCGGCCTTTATTGATAACAATACTGAATCGGCTCGTTTTAACGGGGGTCCGTTAAATCTGAATCCATATACCTTATACAACGGGTACAACTTTGTGGGTGCCGCCTTTGTAGTAGCCGCCAATATTCCAACCCTCTGGCCTATCCCCTTTGGCAATATAGCAAGCTCTGTGTTTTAATCTCGAAAAGAAACACTACGAAGAGGCCTGTTCTCCGGAACGGGCTTTTTCGTATAAAAAAAAGACCGCAGCATCTGCAGGCGGTCTTTATTTATTGGAAGGGGTCTGTTTATTTTTTTACCATGGTTTTTAAAACCGGCTCATTCAGTTTCACCGGGTACATGGCTTCCAGCGAACGAATCCATTCCTTCTCCAGGTATTCCTGATATTCAGAAATCACATAGCCTTTGGCTTCGCTCAGTGTTTTTTGTGTAGGAGTATCAAATACTTCCTTCACCCGAATCAGGGTATACGAGCCATCCTCGTTTTTGTAGTATGGCATATCCTTGCCCGCCACGAATTTCAAATTGGAAGGGAAGCGTGTTTTTTCAAATTTTCCGCTTTCAACACTCACTTTATTTTGCTGACCATCGCCATTAGCTGCCTTCACTATTTCTTCTGTGGTTTTGTTTTCCGGATTTTCGAGGGCCTTCACTAATTGCTTTGCAAAATTTTCATCTACGGCCTTGTACACATCGGCTTTGATGGCGGGTTGCCATTTATATTTCGACTGATGTTCGTTATAGTATTTCTCAAGGCCACTGGTATCGGATGAAGCCTTGGTCCACACCATACGATCAGTGAGTTCAAACAACATAATGCCATCGCGGTATTCTGTAATCAGATTTCGGTACTCTTCATTTTCATCGATCAGTTTATTTTCCTGATAATCCATTAGCACCTTATCGGCATAATTTTTAAACAGCGAACGCAGGGTATTTTCTTTTTGTCCATATATTTTTCCTTTGGTATAGGTTTCAATATAATGGGCAAAATCGCTCTGGTTAAATGTAACACCGGTCATTTCAAACAATGGCTTCCGGAAGGTTTCATAATCGTCGCCTTTAAATGATCCATTCCGTACGGTAGAATCGGGTATGGCATCGAGTAATTGCTTTAATGCTGCCGGATATTCACGATAATTCACCTTGCGTTTAATTTTTTCGGTGAATAGCTGACGGGCAGTTTCAATACGACCATCTTTTTCAATTCGTTTAGTGAGTTCTGTTTTTACAGAATCGTACGGACGCATCGGAATTTTTTTAATCAGCTTAATCACATGATATCCGTACTCGGTTTGAATGGCATTACTCAGATCGCCCGGTTTCTTCAATGCGAAAGCAGCATCTTCAAATTCAGGAACCATGGCCCCTACACCAAAAGTAGCCAGCACCCCTTCGCTGTTTTTCGAAAATTTATCGTCGGAATACTGTGTAACCAATTTAGAAAAAGATGCCCCGGCCTTGAGTTGGGTTATCACCGAATCGATACGCTTTTTAGCGGCCACATCGGCTTCCTTCCCACCACTCTTTTGCACGCCACACATAATTTGTGCTACTTGTATTTCACCGCGCGCCGGACGTTCTTCTAGCTTTTTTACTATATGATATCCGTAAATACTGCGAACCGGTTTGGAAAAAGTTCCAAGAGGAGTGTTATAAGCAGCTGTTTCGAAAGGATATACAATCTGAAGGGCTGTCATAAATCCTATATCGCCCCCGCCGCCTGCCGATTGTTTGTCTTCACTATACCCTTTAGCCAGGGTAGCGAAATCGGCACCTTGCACCAACGCCTGATACAGACTGTCGATTTTATTATAGGCAGCAACTGTATCGTCGGTACCCCGTGGCACACTAATGAGGATATGAGCAACCCGAATATCTTTTTTCAATCGTTCGTAAGCCTCCTTCACCAGATTTTCAGTCATGTCTTTATCGGTTAGATAGCTTTTCGACAATTGCTTTTTATAGCTGCCTAATTCGCCCTGAATATTCGGTAAGGTATCGAGATGTGCTTTCTCGGCTTCGGCTACCTTCATTTTAAACCGGCTATACAACGTAACATATTCACGTAAGGCCTTTTCACTGAAATCGGGCTTCTGATTATTAATATTCTTTGTATACATTCTCAGAAATTCCTTCTTACCCACCGGTTCGTTTCCATATGTAAAGAGAACCGGATCGGCTGAGGGTGAATTAGTCTGGGCACAAAGCGAAAATGCATTCAGAAAGAGAGCGAAGGACAGGAGTGTAAATAATCTTTTATTCATGGGGTGTAGCTATGGTTTATTTTTTAGTGTTTTCCTTTTTCTTCTTTTCAAGCCATTCAATTAAACCAGGCAGGTTGCTGTGATCAATTCGTTTTCCGCGAATAATTTTCTGATCATCGAGCAGGTACATGGTAGGCGTACTGTATACATCGTAGAACGAACGGAAATTGCTGGAATGATTGGGATCGTGTACATGAATCCATCCTTCATCGAGGTGATGCTCGTTAATATATTTCTTCCACTTTTCGGTTTCGTTATCCGCTTCAACAGCGTAAATCTTTACATTATATTTTTTAAGAACGGCATGGTATAAGGAATCGAATTGCGGCATCTCCTTCTGACAATGTCCACAGGTGGGCGACCAGAAGATCACCACCGTATAATCGGCTTTTACCGAATACAAAGGAACCACTTTCGAATCGGTGCTGTCGAGCATTCGCATATCCATGGCAGGCCGGCCAATCATATTGGGTGCAATTTTTTGTCCACGATCGATATACTTTGCCAGTTGTGCCGAATCTACCCAGGTGGCTTTTCCACGCATATAATAGTTCTCAACAAGATAAACGAAGGCTTCATCGAGTCCCATTACTTTACTGGTTTCTGTCCAACGGGTTAAATACCACAAGGTATATTTAAACATCTCTTCGTGTCCTTCGGTAACCTTCAACAACGAGTCGCATTCACGAATCACCGAATCGGGAACGGGAACCACCAGTTTGCTCATATAATCATCGAGCTTCCGTTCGTAGAGCGGGGTATAAATCAAGCGATCATCCTTCAGATCAAACTGATCCCAGTAATGCGTTTTATAATAAATTCTCGGATAGCTGGAATCTTTTTTACCATCGGGCAGGGTAGGTAATTCTGTTGGAATTTCGGGCTCTTCCACTGCCTTAAAAATTTTACTCAGAAAGGTTCCCGGATGTTTTTCGATATAGGATTTACGGTATGCCGACAACTCTTTGCCCTTGGCTTTTAATCGCTCCCGAATCAGGGTACTGTCGGTTTTGGTTTTGGCATTGGCCAGATCGCTTTCCGTTTTCTGGTAGTCCTTGCCATAATCGACCAGATACAGCTGGTAACTGTAAAAATCGGTATTCTCGGTAGTGCCTGAAAATTTTGCTGTTTTATAGATATTGGCTTTTGTCACTTCCATTGAAAAGTTGTCACCATTCAACAACATCAATTCCATACTCATCGATTTGTCGGCAAACAGAATCATATAAATACCACCCACAATTTTCTTATCCGATTTAAAAAATGCTTCGCCGTTTTTACTCAGGCGGGCCGAATCGTCTTTGAATACCGTAGTATTTTTTCCATAATAGTGACAGAGGTAAACCAAACTGTCGCTGGCATCGGTAAAGCGAATCTTAACCTGATAACCATCTTTTGCTTCGCCGGGAACGAAGGAAACCAACCATAAAATCAGAGCGAGTATATATCTCTTCATAATGCGCGTATAAAGGGGTGTCGAAATTAAACCAACAAGACGAAGGAAAGAAAATCAGAGTTGTTACATTTGCAGCACTTTAACATGCAGAAAGGGCGCGATTTCCGGCCATTTCGGGCAAGGAACGGGATATGGCCAGAAAGCGAAAATTTGAAATTGAACAACTCCGGATCAGCGAATATGCCGCCGAAGGGAAATGCATTGCCCGGCACGAACAGAAAGTAATTTTCGTGGAAGGCGTGATACCCGGTGATGTGGCCGATGTTTGGGTTCACCGGAATAAAAAAGACTGGGCCGAAGCAACTGTAGTACGTTTCCGCGAATACTCCGACATACGGGTAGACGCCTTTTGTTCGCATTTTAATTCCTGTGGAGGCTGTAAATGGCAGCACCTGCCGTATGAACTCCAATTGCAGTATAAGGAGAAACAGGTACGCGATCAACTGGAACGAATCGGGAAGGCGCAGGTGCAGGAATGGCTTCCCATTCAGGGCGCGTCCAGGGAACGATTTTACCGGAATAAACTTGAATTTACCTTTTCAAATAAACAATACCTGAGCCGGGAACAACTGAATACAGGCATGTCGTTCGATCAGAATGTACTGGGGTTTCATGCCCCCCGGCTTTTTGATAAAGTAATCGATATTTCAGCATGTCATCTTCAGGAAAACCCTTCGAATGCCATCCGCAATTTTGTTCGCGAGTATGCCCTGGCACATCAGCTTTCATTTTACGATATCCGTCAGCATCAGGGCTTTCTCCGAAACCTGATTATCCGGAACAGTACCCTGAATCAGGTGATGGTGAATCTGGTGGTTCATGAAAAAGAAGAAACCCTGCTTTTTCCCCTGCTGGATGCCCTGCATACCCGCTTTCCTGAAATCACATCGCTCCAGTATACCGTGAACCCTAAACTTAACGATACCCTGTACGATCTTGAGGTGATTTGTTATGCAGGAACACCTACCATTGATGAACAATTAGGACCCTATACCTTCCGGATTAGTCCGAAATCGTTTTTTCAAACCAATAGCTATCAAGCGAAGGTGCTGTACGATATTGTGAAGGAAATGGCCGGCTGCCAGGGACATGAAACCCTCTACGATTTATATTGTGGTACCGGAAGCATAGGCATTTATCTTTCAGCATCGATAGGCAAACTGATTGGTGTGGATAGTGTAGATGATGCTATTCAGGATGCCCGTGAAAATGTCACACTCAATGGATTACAGCATGCACACTTTTACAGCGGGGATGTGATAAAAATATGTAACGATAGCTTTTTCAATGAACACGGAAAGCCTGATGTGGTGATCATTGATCCGCCCCGTGCCGGTTGTCATGACCATTTGCTGAACAAGTTACTGGAAATTGCAGCTCCCCGTATTGTGTATGTCAGCTGTAATCCTGCTACTCAGGCCCGCGATCTGCAACTTCTTGGTACAAAGTACACTATCAGTAAGTCGCGTGCAGTAGATATGTTCCCGCATACACATCATGTAGAGAATGTAATACAATTGAATCGGAAAGAAGCATGAACCTGGATATTGAACAATTACAGGAACGGTTGAGAGGTTCTTTACCCGGACTCGAGGCACAAATGCGTATGGCGCCCCCTATCCGTACCCGCGATATGAAAATACCGGACAACGTACGACTGGGTGGAGTATTAATTGTACTTCGGCCCTGGGAAAAACAATGGCATACCATATTAATACGGCGAACTGAAGACGGACATACCCATAGTGGTCAAATCAGTTTTCCCGGCGGAAAAAAAGACCCTCAGGATCCGGATCTTCAGTACACTGCATTACGGGAATGCCACGAAGAAATCGGTGTACCTGCAGAGGAACTGGAAGTACTGGGGTCCTTGAGTCCGCTCTTTATTCCTCCCAGTAATTTCTTGGTCACACCTACCCTTGCCCTATTAAAAAAAGATATCCGCTTCATTCCTTCCGAAAAAGAAGTGGCAGAAATTATTCAGGTGCCCTTATCGCTTCTTTTCGATGAACAGGTACGAAGCACCGAATGGGTGCAACGTTCAGATGAGAAAAGTGCATTGATGGAAACACCCGTTTACCGGCTGCACGACGATTGTATTATCTGGGGAGCCACGGCCATGATGATTGCCGAGCTGGAAGTCCTTTGTATGGCCTGATCCCGACTTTTTCCCGATTACGCCGAATCCACTACCTTCACTTTATGAATGCAATTATTACCGGCAGTTCCAAAGGAATTGGCTATGCCATCGCTGCTCGTTTTATTCAGGATGGCATTTCGGTAGCCCTTTGCTCCAGGAATAGCGCAGAATTGAATAAAGCGGTTGAATCGCTATCGGCCATAAACCCATCAGTGAAAGTATGGGGACTGGCCTGTGACTTACGAAATGCTGAAGACGTATCTTCTTTTGTGAACGAAGCACAACATCAACTTGGCCCCATCCATATTCTGGTGAACAATGCAGGCACCTATACCCCGGGCGATATTTGCACCGAAGCAGAAGGAACTCTCGATTATATGCTGGGAATTAATTTGTATACGGCCTATCATACGACCCGGGCATTGGTTCCATCGATGAAAATGAACCCTTTGGAACAGGGAATCCGGGGGCATATATTCAATATGGCGTCTATTGCGGCATTGCAAGCGTATCCGGGGGGTGGTTCCTATAGTATCAGCAAATACGCCCTTCAGGGATTTTCAAAAAATCTGCGTGAAGAATTAAAACCCCATGCCATACGGGTAAGCACGTTGTATCCCGGAGCTACCTACACCGATTCATGGATTGGAAGTGGAGTTAGTGAAGAGCGTATCATGAGGGGAAGTGATATTGCCGAAATGATCAGTGCCATACTTCGGCTTTCTCCGCAATGTGTAGTAGAAGATATCGTGCTTCGTCCGCAACTGGGAGATCTGTAAGCAATGTACTGATACAATTCAACCGGGTTCAGGGTGAATGACTTCCGAATCTGCTCACTTCGTTGTAGTATTACTTTCCGAATAAACCCCAATACGGTTTCCGTTTATGTTACGAGCCATCCTGGTAGATGATGAACAGAACAATCTCGATAACCTCGAGTTTATGTTGCTGAACGATTGCGAAGGCA
>CAYWKR010000031.1:0-10706 GCA_964458785.1 uncultured Bifidobacterium sp.
GCTGTTTCAGGATTAAGTTTATTACCCATGGGGGAAGGAAATTTTATTCTTCCACTGAAACGGGAATTGCTTCGGTCCTTGCGAAAAAAAGAAGGTGATCGGCTTATACTTCACATAGAATTCGATCCGGAAGTTTACCAGATGAATTCAGATCTGATGGATTGCCTTTCATCGGATAAAGAAGCCCTGCGACAGTTTGAAACTATGCCGGGGTCGCATCAAAAATATTTCAGTAAATATGTTGACAGTGCCAAGGGTGAACAAACCCGGGCTAAACGAATTGCTATGATACTGGATGCCATGCACCTGAAACTGAATTATGCCGAAATGTTACACCGGGAGCGCGATCGGAGAAAGGAGTACTAAGATTCCGCCGGACAGAAGTCGACGATAAGATCAGACGGAGCCTAAAACGACTATACCTGATCAACAGGATGGCAGCAAGCCTATTTTTATGTATTCACCATTCAATTTCATTCAGCCCATTAGCCTTAAGCCATGCATTGGTTTGGGAAAAATGCCTGCAACCTAAAAAACCGGTGTGCGCTGAAAACGGCGACGGGTGTGGGGCCTTTAAAATCAGATGTTTATTGTTATCTATGAGCTTTTCTTTTTCACCTGCAAATCGTCCCCATAATAAAAAGACCATCTTTTCCTTTAGTTCTGAGGCTCGGGCAATCACCTGATTGGTAAAAAGTTCCCAGCCAATCCGGCTATGACTCATCGGGGTATTGGCTTCAACCGTTAGTGAGGCATTTAATAATAAAACACCTTGTTCGGCCCAGCGGGTGAGATTTCCACTCTCCGGAATAGTATGACCAGTATCCTCAGCCACTTCTTTAAAAATATTTTGTAATGAAGGCGGTATCCGAACGCCATCCGGAACACTAAAGCTAAGACCATGTGCCTGTCCTTCGCCATGATACGGATCCTGACCAAGAATCAATACCTTCATCGAAGGGAAGGGGGTACAGGAAAACGCACGGAAAATATTTTTTCCTTCCGGATACATCCGTTTTCCGGATTGTTTTTCTTTTTTCAGGAACTGTACCAAGGAATGAAAATAGGGTTGCTCAAATTCATCATGCAATACCTGTTTCCAGCTTTCTTCCAGTTGAACATTCATACTATTCAAAATCAGGATATAGAAGATATTTCTTGCGTTTCTTTTTGAAATTCAGAATATCGTTTTGCCAACTCTGACGAATTTGCTCTTCTGTTTTTCCATCCTGTATTTGTTTGCGTAACATTTTGGTCCCGGCTAACTGATCGAAAAAAGGATGAAAAAAGGAATCTTTAGTTGGAAATTCCTGAAAAGTCTCCAGCAGAAATTCGAGATGTAAACGCCCCTTGTTATTTCCTGTTTTTTCATCATCCGTTGGGGTATGAAGAAATTGTCCGAAGCAGGTTTGTCCCATCAACGGAGGATGCGTAGCCCCGGGTTTGGGTTGTGGTACAAATGTGAAGGATCCTTTTTTTATCGACGGGTGTCCATACATTTCAAACGGGAAATCGGTTCCACGTCCCACACTCACCGGGGTGCCTTCAAAGAAACAAAGCGAAGGATATAATTGCACCGCCCGTTTGCTTTTTAAATTCGGGGAAGGAGCCACAGGAAGTTCGTATCGCGTATGATGCGTATAGCCTTCGCAGGGAATAATTGTTAAGGTACAGGGCTCTTTGGATCGAAGCCAGCCTTCCTCTTTCAGTAAGGCTGCATATTCGCCTATGGTCATTCCATACACTACCGGTACTGGCTGCATACCTACAAATGACCGGCAACTGGTATCTAATACCGGCCCATCAATATAATACCCATTCGGATTGGGGCGGTCGAGCAAAATTAAAGGAATATGATTCCCGGCACAGGCTTCCATTACATACTGCAACGTGGAGATATACGTATAAAAACGAACGCCGACATCCTGGATATCAAATACTAAACAGTCAATTCCTTTTAATTGTTCAGCTGATGGTTTTTTATTTTTTCCGTATAGGGAGTATAAGGGTAAGCCGGTGGGTCCATCTGTACCATTATCTATTTCCTGTCCGGCATCAGCTTCTCCCCGTAATCCGTGTTCAGGCGAGAAGAGTGCCTGGATTTGTATGCCAACGTTCAGAAGGGTGTCGACCAGCAGTGTATTACCGATTCGCGAGGTATGATTCACACAAAGGGCCACTTTTTTACCCTTCAGCAAATGAATATATTGTTCGGTTCGTTCGGCGCCGCAACGGAGCACCTGGCTTTCTGCCCAATGCGAAAGAATAAGAATTAAAAACAGGATGAATAATCTGAATTTCATCATTAGCTGATTTTATAAATTTCTTCTACCCAGCGCATTTTCTCTTCCATATTAATTTTTAAATCGATGAGCTGACCGTTATGAATATTAAAAACCCAGCCATGAACCAGCAATCCCCTTTCATGAAAGGCTTTCTGCACTTCAGCGGTTTTAATCAGGTTCACGCATTGTTCCTGAACATTTAATTCTACCAGGCGTTCATAACGGGCTTCCTCATCCGTTATTGCATTCAACTCGTGTTTATGAAGCCGGTACACATCGCGTATATTTCGTAGCCAGGGGTTCAGAATGCCCATGTCCATCGGTGTCATGGCTGCTTTTACACCACCGCAATTGTAATGACCACACACTACAATATGCTTCACCTTCAGGTAATCGACGGCATAATGCACCACCGACATGACATTAAGATCAACATTCACGACCAGGTTGGCAATATTGCGATGTATAAACGCTTCACCCGGACTAATACCCATCAGTTCTTCAGCCGTTACCCGGCTATCGGAACACCCGATATATAATAATTCAGGGTTTTGTCCCCGTGATAATTCTGTAAAGTAATCGGACCGTAGTGACAATTTCTCCTTGATCCATTCGGCATTGTTCGAAAATATTTTTTTCAGATCCATACACAGTTTTGAACAAATCTACAGCAAGGGAATCAGAACATCTCTTAAGTATTTTTTATCATAGTTCGAGGTCCATCATCTGATTCAGGCTATATACCTTTGGCTGGAAATTCATGAAACGATATTCTATACTGCTGTGGGTTACCTTATCGGTGTTGTTCTTTTCAAATTGCTCCTATTCTCAATCGAATCAGACCCCGACAGAAACTAATTCAAATAAAAAAACGATGAAGCTGAATCCTTTGCCTCAAAGCGACAAGGAATGGAAAGAGAAACTATCTCCGGAAGTCTATCATATTGCACGGGAAAAGGGAACGGAACGAGCCTTTACCGGACAATTCTGGAATCATTTTGAAACCGGCACCTACCATTGTAAAGCATGTGGCGAAGCCCTGTTCCGGTCGGATGGAAAATTTGAAAGCAGTTGCGGATGGCCATCCTTCTTTGAACCTATTACCGAAAACAGTATACGCTATGCTCGCGATACTAGTTTTGGAATGGTACGTGAAGAAGTGATGTGTGGACGCTGCGGAGCCCATTTAGGGCATGTATTCGACGACGGTCCGCCACCTACCTACAAGCGCTACTGTATCAATTCAGTTATTCTTGATTTTGAGTCCAAAACCAACGAAACAAAAAACAAGTAAATGAAATCCTGGATAAGCTCCATCCTGCTGGTCATTACACTTTCGTGTTGTGGACGGGAGGCTGAAATTAAAAACCCTTCTATTTTGGAATCTATGCAAGCAGAAAAAAATGAAACACCTGGTGCCGATACTGTGGTGCTGGGTGGTGGATGTTTTTGGTGTACCGAGGCTCAGTTGAAATTACTGAAAGGAGTTTTGCAGGTGATACCGGGTTATGCCGGAGGAAAAAGTTCCCATCCGGGGTATAAGGAAGTTTGTACCGGAACCACCGGACATGCCGAAGTGATAGAAGTAGTCTTCGATCCCTCGGTGATTTCATACGATGAAGTACTGGCAGCATTCTGGCAAGCCCACGATCCAACCCAATTGAACCGGCAGGGGAATGATGTGGGAACGCAATACCGTTCGGTGATCCTGTACAGGAATCAGGAACAGAAGGAGAAAGCGGAAGCGTATAAAAAGCAATTGAATGATGAAAAGGCCTATGATCATCCTGTGGTTACTGAGATTGCACCATTAACGGCCTTCTATGCTGCCGAAAATTATCACCTCGATTATTATAACCGGAATAAGGAACAGGGATATTGTCAGTATGTGATACAACCCAAAATTGACAAGTTTAAGAAAGTGTTTCAGGGTAAACTGAAATAATCATCCGGCAAAGGGCCTGTTTTAATTCAAGTCAAATCTTTCTGATGTTACTGCCGAATTCTTCTCATCGGAATTGCAATTTCAGTGCGTGACATGTATTTTGCGGAATGAAGATTTTTTATACCTTCTTTTTTGTGCTTCTGCTTTCGTTTAGTGGAAAGGCACTTTCAAAACGGCATCCGGTACTAAAACAAACAGGAAGCTGTCTGGCTGTAAATCTTTCCTGCAATGGACAGATGGGTGC
The DNA here is from genome assembly GCA_964458785.1 of uncultured Bifidobacterium sp. Lineage (GTDB taxonomy): Bacteria > Bacteroidota > Bacteroidia > Chitinophagales > Chitinophagaceae > OLB11. Next base: position 4,475 of record CAYWKR010000031.1, read on the forward strand.
CGCTTCCCTATGGGCTGCCAATTACTGGAAGCCTGCTTCATGGAGGAAGAATATACAATTAGGGTGTGGGTTACGTTATACGCTTTCCGCTTCGGGGAACAAAACAATCTATAATACAGCTGCCATTGATCTTAATCGCGAAAGCAATTTTATTTTCTCGAAGAAGGTGCCACTGAATATCGATACCCTGAGCATAGAAAATCATCAGACCCATACCTGGAATCTGATGCTGTGTATAGTATTCCCGGTGAAATCGTGGGAAGTGGAATGCCGTTTTGATGTTTTGGGATTTTCATCCGGCTCGCGAAAACAAGCCACCCTGCAATATGGTGAAGAAGGGGAAGCTATTCGGAAAGGAAGTGTCATTCCTGCCCCCCGTAATCTTTTATTGCTGGGCGATAACAATCGTGGCACATTGAACGCTACCCTCGGGGTAAAACATAAGTTGAAGCATTCCTGGTTTGGCGAATTCGGGTTGCAATATTTGCGGAATGAATATCAGTTCGATCGCCCCGTACAGTATAAAAATTCAATAGGTCAATCCATTTTTACCGATCGGTACAGGGCAGTAACCCTGGGCGCTATGATAGGGTTGGTATATTCTTTAAAAAAGTAATAATGCGTATTTATTTTCTACTCTTCTTTTTGGTTTCAGTCCTGCCATCGCTGCATGCACAGTATAAAACAATACAATCGTTACGGGTTCAATTTCAGATTAAAAATGCTGGGATTAAAGTGGATGGCTCCTTTTCTAAGGCCAGTGCCGTGGTTTCGGTGGATCCGCGAAATATTCTGAATTCAACATTTACAGGTACTGTTCAGGTGGCATCGGTTCATACCGGAAATACAGAGCGGGATGCCCATTTACGGGATAAAGAGGAGTTTTTTAATGTGAAGAAATTCCCTATCATTACATTCAAATCGCTCTCAGTGAAGAAAAGTTCGTTTAAAGATTCATACAAAGTGGAATGGTTGTTAACGATGAAGGGCATCTCGAAAAAAGTAAGTACGGATGTTCTGATTGCTCCAACCCAGGGCTCGGTTTTATTAGTTTGTGTGTTCAACTTAAATCGGCTCGACTGGAAAGTTGGGAACCCAAGCCTCACCCTTTCCAATGACGTGATGATTACGCTGAATTGTACTGTAACGCCCTAAGTCTTTGCAGTAAATTTTTCCTTCAGTAATCTGGTGACGTATTGATCAATCGGGAAGCTTAGCATGGGGCCTTCCAGATGTGTCAGCGGAAAGAAGCGGAAATGAATTTCTTCTTCTCCCTGATAATGATATGGAGTTACATTCATCCGCAGTGGAATGGCAGGCAGCGGGGCTTCAGGGAAAACACGATAGTAAACGGCTATCACCTGTTTGTGAGAGTCGAATGCGGATGCCTGAAAAAAATCGGTAGTATAAATATGTTCACCCACCCGTATATCCATATCAAGTTCTTCTTTCCATTCCCTGATCAGCCCTTCGTGCAATCCTTCCCCGAATTCGAGGCCGCCTCCGGGGAATTTGGTGAAGCAAAAATTTCCGATACGCTCATCGGATAAAAGAACGTGTCCGTTTTCCGAAAATAAAATGCCATATACCCGAATGGTAAACCGCCCCTGCTTCATGAATTATATTTCCGGCTGAGTACTTTTTGCAGTTCCCGTTCAATAATAGCATGTGATAATACTTCTGCTGACGACCACTCCCGGTGTTCACTTCCAATCCGGTTCAGGGCTTTTTCCTGCACATCGATCCGGTATAAAAGCGGAGCGGTTTTTATTCTTGCTTCCTTTATTACCCCATCCAATACCTGTGATAGTTGTTGATGTAATGCAGGATAGGGATTTTCAGGATGGCCGTAAAACTGAAAATCGATTCCAAAGGAGGAAAGGTCTTTGTGTATCTGAGCCAATGTAGCCAAAAGAATATCCTGATCGCCAAAACGTTGCAGGTTTTGTTCATGAAGGGTTTTTGGCAACGACTTATCCGGCATATATCAGTTCAATTGTGCAAAGCGCTGAAAAATCTGTAGCACCGATGGGTATGTTTTTTCCAGCTGGAAGCGAATATTATTACGGTGTACCCATATAGCCTTTTTAATTCCTTCTTCGGTTTGGGGGGTCAGCCATCGGTCGGTCGAGTACATCTGAAACCAGTGTGTTTCTTTTAATATCATTTCCTGTTCAAGGTAAATATGATAGGTGATACACAGTGGCTTTTCAATACTCAGATTTTGCAGGCCTGTTTCTTCCCGCACTTCCCGTAAGGCACACTCTTCCATGGTTTCACCGGGATCGCATTTGCCCTTGGGAAGATCCCACCGTTTGTGGCGGTATATGAACAGAATTTCATCCCGGTTATTTAATACTAATCCACCACCGGCCTTCACTAACTTCAAGGTATGTTTAAAGCATTCCAGATTTTCTTCAGGATTTCCTACAACAAGTACATCGTTTACTTCAGACATCATCAGAATATCCATAATCTGTTCCACCTTGATGCTATCCAAACGAAATACCACCAGGGCATCTTTTACATTATAAAGACGAATGCTCTGCAGGTATTCTTCCGTGAGGAGAATCCGTTTTTCATTCCAGATGAGGGTAATCATGCGCTTTTCAATTTGTTTTTCAACAGGCCCCAGTGTAGGTTTGCAGGGTATGAAAAGAGAGCTTGCCGTTGCCGAAAAACTACTGCAAATTAATGCCGTTCGCTTAAATATTCAAAAACCATTTACCTGGGCCAGTGGCTGGAGAAGTCCGATTTATTGCGACAATCGCCGCATTTTATCGTTTCCGCATGTGCGTGATTTTATAAAAAGCGAAATGACTCATTTGATTTTCACTGCCTTTCCGGAAGCCGAAGTGATTGCAGGGGTAGCCACTGCCGGTATACCGCATGGTGTTTTAGTAGCCGATCTGCTGAGTTTGCCATTCATCTATGTTCGCTCCAAACCCAAAGAACATGGTATGGGGAATCAGATTGAAGGGGTATTGGAAGCCGGACAAAAAGTAGTGGTGGTAGAGGATTTAATTTCTACCGGCAAGAGTAGTATGGAGGCTATTCAGGCGGTTCAACAAGCAGGCGGCATAGTTAGTGGTATTTGCAGTGTGTTTCATTACGGTTTTGAAAAAGCCGAAACCCTGTTTAACGAGGCGGGAATTCCGGTACAAAGTCTGAGCCATTACGAAGCACTCATGGAATTGGCCACCGAACGAAATATGTTTTCTGAAGGGGAACTGGCTTCACTCCGGGCCTGGCGACAATCGCCTTCTACCTGGTAATTACACTGCTCCCGGTTACGGGTTCATGGCTTTCAGCACCAGATTTTTCACATCAGAAAGTGGAATGCGTTCCTGGTCCATGCTGTCGCGGAAACGAATGGTTACGGTTTGGTCTTCTTTGGTCTGATGATCAATCGTTACACAGAAGGGGGTTCCTAATGCATCCATCCGGCGATATCGCTTGCCAATACTGTCTTTTTCTTCGTAAAAACAGAAGAAGGATTCCCTGCAATCTTTCAGCAGTTCGCGTGCAATTTCAGGAAGGCCATCTTTTTTTACCAACGGAAGAATCGCCAGTTTGATAGGGGCCAGACGGACAGGAAATTTCAACACTACCCGCTGATCGCTTTTTTCATCTGTGCTCAGGTCTTCTTCATGATAGGCTTCGGAAAGAACCATCAGAATCGTGCGGTCTAAACCAATAGAGGTTTCAATCACATACGGGATATAATTTCCGTAGGGTTTGCCGGTACTTTCATCTATATCGTTGTCGAAATAGAATTGTTTCTTTTTACTGTATTCCTGATGTTGCGACAAGTCGAAGTCGGTGCGTGAATGAATTCCTTCTACTTCCTTGAATCCCATTGGAAATTCGTATTCAATATCACAGGCGGCATCGGCATAATGTGCCAGCTTCACATGATCGTGAAAACGATAGCGGTGTGCCGGTATGCCCAACGATTTGTGCCATTCCATCCGTACCTGTTTCCAGTGTTCGTACCATTCTTTTTGTGTGCCGGGGCGAACAAAGAACTGCATTTCCATTTGTTCAAATTCCCGCATTCTGAAAATAAATCCCCGTGCAACAATTTCGTTCCGGAACGCTTTACCCACCTGGGCAATCCCGAATGGAATTTTCATTCGTCCCGATTTCTGCACATTTAAAAAGTTCACGAAGATGCCCTGTGCTGTTTCCGGACGCAGGTAAATGGTATCCGATTCCTCCGCTACCGAACCTAAGCGGGTATCAAACATCAGGTTAAATTGTCGCACATCGGTCCAGTTTGTGGTTCCACTCAACGGACAACTGATTCCATTGCTTTCGATCAGCGTTTTCAAGCCACTGAAGTCATCTTTAGCCAGTAACTCATCCATTTGCGCCAGCAGACGGTCTTTTTCTCCATCCCCCAGGGTTTCGGCATAGCCTTCAATCAGATGATCCACCCGGTAGCGTTTTTTGCTGTCCTTATTATCGATCATCGGGTCGCTGAAATTATCTACATGTCCACTGGCTTTCCAGATCGTGGGATGCATGAAAATAGCCGAATCAATGCCAACAATATTATCGTGCATGTACACCATGCTTTTCCACCAGGCTTCGCGTATATTTTTTTTCAGTTCCACACCCCACTGACCATAATCGTATACGGCCGACAATCCGTCGTAAATTTCACTACTGGGGAAGATAAAACCATATTCTTTGCAATGGGCGATAATATCCTGAAGCTTGTTCTGTTCTTTGGCCATAAGGGCGCAAAGATAATTGGAAATAAAAAGCAGCGGATAAATTTTAAGCCTTGCAGGAGGCTGCGATGAATTGTTTATTTTTGACGCCATGGCATCGCGAACAACGGCACTTCAGATTAAAAAACTATTCAGTAAAATTCAACAGTTAAAGGTTTTTGTGGTGGGCGATCTGATGCTCGATCAATACTGGTTTGGAAGTATAGAACGCATTTCACCGGAAGCGCCCGTTCCCATATTACGGGTAGACCGTAAGGAATCGAGACCGGGTGGAGCTGCCAATGTGGCTCTGAATTGCCGGGCTCTCGGCGCTGAAGTGCATGTATTGGGTGTTTGTGGTCAGGATGGAGCCGGTACCGAACTGATTAAAAAGTTAAACGAAAAAGGAATTCAAACGAAGGGCATTCTGAAAAGTAAAAACCGGAGTACTACATCTAAAACCCGTATGATCAGTAAGAGTCAACAGGTGATTCGGGTCGATGAAGAAGTGATTGCAGATCTTACGGTGCGGGAAGAACATCAGTTTATTGATACTTGTCTTCGTGCCATTCAAATTGAAGCACCGGATATTCTGATTCTGGAAGACTATAATAAGGGCTTGCTAAGTAGTAATGTAATTGAAAAAATTCTTACCCATTGCCGGCATGTAGGCGTATTTACGGCTGTGGATCCCAAACAGAAAAATTTCCTGGCCTATCAGGGTGTTGATTTATTTAAACCGAACTGGAAAGAAGTAAAGGAAGGACTTTATATGCCTGAGGCCGGTCAGAATTTATCTGATCTTCGAAAAATCCATTCCCTGCTCAGACAAAAACTGCAGCATCGTATTTCGCTCATCACCTTGTCGGAAAAAGGGGTTTTTATACAAGACGAAAAGGAGGCTCGTTTAATTCCCGCTCATATTCGTCGGATAGCCGATGTATCAGGTGCCGGTGATACGGTTATTTCAGTGGCAGCCATGGTGTACAAGGTGAGTGGCAATGCAGCACTGACTGCCCGGATTGCTAATTTGGCGGGTGGACTGGTTTGCGAAGAATTAGGTGTGGTGCCGGTTGAAAAATCGAAGTTGATACAGGAAAGTATAGAAATGGAATAACTTATTGTTCATTCCGGCGCGAAACCAACACCGGTGAACGGGACGACTGGTAGCTGGCTCCTCCTTTCTCAGATCCCGATAAGGAAGGACTCTGGGTATACGATTCAAATTTTCTGATTTTCTGTGGTTTCATCAACAAACAAACCAAAAGCGAATACATCAGAATCAGTAGTGTAAAGTGATTTATCGTTCTCCTCATAACTCTTCTGAATAACTGAGGCAAAGGTATTGTGCCTGACGAATAATTGCAAGCCTTATGCCAAATGATTATAATTTGAAAATTATTTTCCCGAATGATTTTCAATGAGTTAGAAAATAATTCGGTAAAAAAACCAGTTTCAAACCGGAATGAGACGGTACCGGCACAGCAGGATTCACCGATTTCAGGACTTCATGC
>CAYWKR010000032.1:0-10625 GCA_964458785.1 uncultured Bifidobacterium sp.
TCATTTGTCGGGCTGCTTCTTCGAAACGCGACTCACGGATGTACCATACCGATAACATTTCATGCACCTGTTCGGTATAGGGTGATGAAGGAAACATGCTCAGATGTTCTTCCAGCATATCGGTCACTTCTTTTTTATTTTGCTGGCTGGCCAATTGGGCACGGGTAAACGATAACCAGGCTTGCATGGAAACATCATTACTATCTGCTTTCAATTCACGGATACTGGATTCGAACCGGTCCATGTTTTTTTCCTTCAGGTATCCAGAAGCCAGCATCGGCCCACGCTCGGTATTCAGTGCTTCGGGCATGCCATTCAACGATTCCAGTATTTGAAGGGCTTCGCTTTCCTGCTTCTCCTTCCACAAGCACCAGGCCAGTTTAAACCGGTTCTCCATAGAAGCACCCGAATCATCGCCGGCTTGCAGATAATCCCGATAATAAGGAATGGCCCTGGCATAGTCCTTCTGATCGGTATATAGGGTAGCTACCAGTAATTTCAGTTCCCGTGTATAATACAAATTGCCTTTTGCATCCAGTTGCTGAAGGGCATCCTGCAACGCCTTATTCGTATGACCTTCCAGGTAATCCATTTCAATCAGATAATATGGAACCAGATTCTGATACGGTTCGTCGTGGGCTACAGCCTGAAAACTGCTTCTGGCGGCCGTGTAATCGCCGCGGTAATACGACAATAAGCCATGATAATAATTTCCCGGTTTAAAAAAATCGCCGGGTATATTTTTTGCCGTTTGAAAGTAAGGTTCCACTTTATCGAAACGCCCGATAACCAGATATGAATACCCTAACTCGAAATTCTTTTCAACCAGTTCGGTATTCGTCAGGTATTCAATGCCGGTTTTTTCAAGACACGTTATGGCTTCGCGGTATTGTCCATTCCGGAAGTAATAACGCCCGGCCTCCATGTTCAGCACCGAACGGATGGCCAGCACCTGGCATTGCTCAGCAAATTGTATCAGATGCCCGATAGCATGTGTTTGCCGGTTGCGAAGAGCCGCTCTGTATTCAAGCGCCCTTTCCCATTGCCAGACTATGCTTTGCTTTGATACCTCACGTCCATAGGGCAGTGTATTTTTCTGATGCAGCACATCTGTTGCATGCTGGTTTTGTTGTTGTTCGAACGAACGAAGGGCTTCTTCGAAAATATGATCTCCTTCACGCCGGAAACCTGTTAGCTGCGCCTGTGAATGAATGCCTGCACAAAGCAGACCAAATAAGAACAAGCGTTTCCGCATACTGTTTGTCTTTTAATAAGTCCATGAAATTCCCAGACTCGGGAATACCGGAAGTTGGTATTCCTTGCTGTTTGTTATCCGATCGATGTAAAAAATATTCTGGCGGTCGTACACATTACTGATACTTCCTGATACTTCCAGAAAACTGCGTATTCCGGTGGCGATTCGTTTCTTCATCGAAATATCCAGACGATGATAGGGTGTTAAACGCCCTCCATTAATTTTATCGGAATAAATCACCTGCATCGTTCCATTCTGTGTCAGGTAATTCGTACCGATTCCCTGATCGTTAAAATTGATATTCTCAACAAAGGCCTGTGTTTGGGTAAACGGAAAGGCCGAGCCATAATTGAAACGAAGCGAAAATTCCCAGTCACTCTTTTTCCCGGCATTATAGGAGGCCAGCACATTCACATTATGCCGCCGATCGAATGGCGTTGGATACGTTTGATGTCCATCGAAGCGATCGACATACCCATAGGAATACACCGCCCAGAAATAGGTTCTACCCTTGGCATACTTGGCGGTTACATCGAAACCATAGGCTTTACCTGATTCGATCAGAAAATCTGGGTCACTGGCATAAAGTTTATAGCGGTTCAGACTCACCAGCTGGGTGAATGATTTATACCAGGGTTCTGCAGTAAAATCAAAATCCCGGATATCCAGTTCAACACCGCCTATAAAATGAATCGCTTTTTGAATATTATTTCTTGCTTCAGAACCATCGGGTTTGTAGAGTGTATAATCGGGTGAGGTCAGAAAACCGGTAAAGAAATTTACTATATCGCGATCGCTTTTCGACGAGATAATATTCTGTGAATACATACCGGCTGAACCTTTGAGACGAAATGTTTTGGTGACATTGTACTTCACTGCCATCCGGGGTTCAAGACGGGCTACCGGCAGAGATGCATAATACTGGAAACGAAGGCCGGGTTCTAAAACGAGTTTATCGCTAAAGGTTTTCTTCAATTTAAGATATCCCCCTAACTGCGTTGTATAATCGTTTTGCTGCAATTTGATTCCAACAAAATTGTAATAATCGTACGATGTTTTAAAACCATCGATTTCAATTCCGTATTTCAATTCGCTATGGTTTGGAAGATAGGTACTTACCGAAATATTGGCATCGAAACCATTGATGGCACTTTCGCGTGGACGGGATGATGACTCGGCCAATCCTATTTTGTAATCGGAGTAATAGAATCCGCCCGAAACCAGGGATGGGGAATTGCCGGGTGTTACTACAAAATTTAATCCGGCGCCGGCATTATTCCATTTTAAATCAGAAACACCGGTATAATTTACCCGGTCGTTGAAGTTAAAACCAAATACACTCATTTTACTTCCGGTACCGGAACTCAGATTCAGCTTACCATAAAAATCGGTGAAAGTGTACGGAAGTTTGGTTTTATAAGGCTCGCCCCACATACCATACAATACCGGTGCACTCGACTGCAGATACGAATGTTTCAGAGAAGCTACATACGTGATGGAGGTAGTGGAATCGCCTTTTGACTTCATCAAAGGACCTTCGGCAAAATACTTGGCAAGGATAGGATTCACAGCCAGTTTACCGGTATGAATTTTTTTGTTGCCGTCTTTACTGGTAACACTGACAATAGCCGAAGTCCGGTCGCCGTACTCTACCCCGAAACCACCACTCATTACATCGGCACTGCGAATGCCATCGGTTTCAAACACCGAATACAATCCTATTGAATGAAAAGGATTATAAATGGTCATACCATCCAGTAAAATTTTATTCTGAATGGGGGATCCCCCGCGAATATAAAGTTGACCGCCCTGATCACCGGTTGAAACTACCCCGGGCATAACCTGCAGGTATTGTGCAATATCGGCTTCTCCGCCAATAGCAGGCATCATTTTCATTTCCTTGGGGGTGATACGGGTCATCCCCACTTTGGTATCGTATGTTTTCTCTTCGCGCCGTGCCGAAATACTGATGCCTTTGAGATCACGGTTTTTACGATTCAATTGAATTTTCACAGAGGTGATTTCGTCTTCTGTTACCGTCACCTTAATTTCAGACGCTTCGTATCCGATAAGTGAAATACTGGCCGTATGCGTTCCTGCCGGAATACGGGGAATATTAAAAAAACCGTTCACATCGCTTTGGGCTCCCTTCTTTAATTGTTTAAAACCAATGCTGGCACCGGCCAACGGTTCGCCATTGCTTTTGTCGAAAATAAATCCCTTCACACTTCCTGTCTGCGACCACGCCGGCACAAAACCCAGACAAAGCACAGCCATCAGTAATACTATTCTCATAAAAATTTAAAAGGCGTAAATATACATTCGGTATGTGAACCCCATTTCGTTTATTTTTGCGCACTTAAATACATGCGATGAAAGCAGGATTGCCGCAAGGTACCCGTGATTTTAGTGCCGGGGTTGTTAAAAAAAGGCAGTATATTTTTAACAACATCCGGGAAGTGTTTGAACTATATGGATACCAGCCATTGGAAACGCCTGCATTTGAAAATCTCGATACCCTGATGGGCAAATACGGAGATGAAGGTGATAAACTGATTTTTAAAATACTGAATAACGGACTGGAGCGAAGCGAAAAGCACGAACAAGCCCGGAGTGATTTTGAGAAAATTCTGGAAGGCAAAAACAGTAAAGGAATCACCGAACGTGCCTTAAAGTACGACCTGACGATTCCGTTTGCACGACACGTGGCCATGAACCATGCACAACTTACCATGCCTTTTAAACGGTATCAGATACAGCCGGTTTGGCGTGCCGACCGGCCACAACGGGGGCGATACCGCGAGTTCACCCAATGTGATGCCGATATTGTAGGAAGCCGTTCGCTACTGAATGAGATTGAACTGATAGGTATTTATACCGGGGTTTTTCAGCGACTGGGTGTCTCGGTTCAGATTTGTATAAATAACCGTAAGATTCTTGCAGCCCTGGCTGAATCCTGTGGTGGCATGAACTATATGGGCAGCATAACCATTGCCATCGACAAACTGGATAAAATCGGAATGGAAAAAGTGAAAGAGGAATTGTCGCAACGAGGATTAAATACAGAGCAGATTCATCGTATTACCGATTACCTGAATCTGGCCACGTCGCAGGCATCGAATCACAACATACTGGAAGCACTTAAACAACGTTTTGCCGATTCTGAAACCGGAAGGGAAGGAATCGCCGAACTGGAATTTATATTTCAACATGTGCCTGCTATTACTCTGGATGTAACACTGGCCCGCGGACTGAATTATTATACCGGAACCATTCTGGAAGTAAAGCCTCTGGGAATACAAATGGGAAGTATTGGAGGCGGCGGCCGCTACGATGATCTGACCGGACTATTCGATGTGCCGGGTATCCCGGGTGTGGGTATTTCATTTGGTGTAGACCGTATCTATGATGTGATGGAAGAACTGAAACTTTTTCCTGAACATTTATACGATTCGGTAACCGTAATGTTGGTGAATTTTGGAACCGAATTTGATCAGCACAATCTGGCTTTGCTTTCCCGCTTACGGAAGGCAGGTATTTCGTGTGAATTATTTCCTGATGTGGTGAAGTTTGATAAGCAATTGAAATATGCTAATAAAAAGCAGGTACCATTTATTGTGTTGCTGGGCGAAGACGAAATAAAAGAAGGAAAGATCAGTGTGAAAGATTTCCGCAGCGGACAACAATATCGTTTTTCAGAAGAAGAACTGATGGACTTTCTGCTACAACATAGCGCCTGATTTATGAAACTTCTTTGGTTTCCCTTTCAGATCTTATTTTTTCTGTATTCAGCTTCCGTTCTGGTCGTACTCATCCTGTTGGGCTACCCCTTAGCCTTACTTTTTTGTTTATTCCCCGAACCGGGGCGCGACCGGGCCATGTATCATCTGCTGCGCGTTATTTGTTTCACATGGTTTTTATTCAGTGGCATTATTCCCGTTACTTATCACAGGAGGAAGCAATCATTCAACAGGCGAACAATATTCATAATGAATCATCAGAGTTTTATTGATGCCGCCAACTTGTATACCGCCTTCCCAGTTTTATTTAAAACGCTGGGTAAAACCGGCATTGAAAAAGTTCCATTTTATGGGGTGATGTATAAAGCGGTGGTCATCCGTGTCGACCGCAGTTCGCTGCATGCCCGTGCCTTAAGTTACCGGAATATGCGAAAAGCACTACAGGGTGGAACAGCCATTGCACTATTTCCCGAAGGGACCTTTCCGGATGAACATCAGATCAATATGCTGCCTTTTCGCGATGGTAGTTTTACCCTGGCGGTAGACGAAGCCTGTGCCCTGCATCCGGTGCTTTTCCCGGATTCGTCGTACAGAATGCATCCAAAACAGGTATGGCGAATCACACCCGGCATCAATCGCTTGATTTTTTTACCCCCCCTTCATGGTGCCGGATTAGTAAAAAAAGATATTCCTCAATGGAGTACCTATGTACGCTCCTATATGCAGGCCTGTTTGAATTATACCCGTACACATTCTCCACAGGGGGTTTGGGAGTATGCCTTGCAATGGCTTCAAAAGCATACCTTTGAACCTGCATGAAATTTGCCGATGTTATACTGCCACTGGCCCTTCCCAGAGTGTACACGTACGGTATTCCCATAGAACTTCAGGGGATGGTGAAACCCGGATGTCGTGTAGAGGTACAATTTGGCAGCAGAAAAGTATATAGTGGTATCGTTAAAAAAATTCATGATCAGAAACCGGAGGTCTATCAGGTAAAACCCATCCGGAATGTTATTGACGAAACACCGATTGTAACCGAAACACAACTCACATTTTGGGCATGGATAGCGTCGTACTATATGTGTACTGAAGGAGAAGTGATGAATGCAGCCCTGCCGGCTCATCTGAAACTGGTGAGCGAAACCTGTATTATGCTGAACGAAGAAGCGAACTATGATGAATCGGATCTGGATGACGAAGAATTTATGCTGATACAGGCTCTGGAATTGAAAAAGGAACAGGGATTGAAAAAAGAAAAGAAAACATGAATATTTTCCAATACCTCCTTTTATGTTCCGTGATCGCATTCCAGATTATGCTTACACCCATGAAGGGAAAGGCTGCAGAAAAGGAACGCAGACTCTATCCTTCGGAAACGGTTTATATTCATGACAGCCTGGAAGCGGTAAAGGCAACACGTCAACTTCTGCCCGAGCTGCAAACACTTGATCTTGATCTGATACTCCGTTCGGTTCATCAGAGTCCGGGAGGAATGCATTACCGCTTTTCAATTCAATGGCATACCTATCCGGTATGGCAGGCTTATATCACTGTTCATTGCGATGCATATAACCGGTTATTGCTGATCCAAACTTTTATTCCGTTTGAAAAACCAATATCAGAGCGTGATATATCACAGCAATTATCCGCTTTCGAATCGTTTAATGCACAACGGACACTGTACCGGTACCGCCCCGAAGCCTATCCGGTAAAAGAAAAACAATGGGTGCTTGCCTTTCCGGACGGAGAACCCACACTCTGGTATCAGGTGGCTGCATGGAATACCACGCTCGATGAAGTTCTGTTTTTTAATGCCCATGAAGAATTACAACAGGAATACAATTACCAGCGTCATTTCGGAACCGATACTACCTTATATATTAAGGTCTTTAATCCTGACCCACTAAGTAATGCCCAGCAGCAATATGGCGGAATATATATCGATCAGAACGATGCGAATGCTGCATGGATGAATCCCTGGTACCAGGCGGTTTCTGTTCGCGGAGCCTTCAATAGCACGGCTTCGTTATTTTATCCTGAAAACGAACTGGTAAAAATCATCGAAATCGAATCTCCTTCTGTTTCCGTAGTAAATTCAACCAGTGATCAATTTCTTTTCGATCGTTCACAAAGTGGATTTGAAGACATGAATGCGTTGTATCATCTCACCTTCTTTCATGATTATATATCCTCGCTGGGATATGATACCTTAATGAAACAGCAATTAGCGGTTGACACACACGGACAATTCGGAGCCGACAATTCGGTATTTAACCGGAACGGGGGAAATCCAAATTTAATTTTTGGTATAGGCGGGGTCGATGATGCGGAAGATGCCGATGTAATTATTCATGAATATTCGCATGCGCTGAGCTGGAGTGCGAATAAAAACGGAACCTTCTCGAATGAACGATCGGCGCTGGATGAAGGTCTGGCTGATTATTTTGCCACTTCCTATTCCAGAAATCTTCAGCCTTTTCACTGGGATTCGATGTTTACCTGGGATGGACATAATGAATTCTGGAGTGGACGAAGTGCCTCTTCCCCTGAATACTATCCTTCCCAAAGCCCGGATATTTATCGTACCGGCGCTATCTGGAACGCCGCCATGAGTGCAATCTGGGGCGATGTTGGACGTACAGTAACCGATAAACTGATGCTGGAAACCCTTCACTATCTCAATGACCAAACCAGTCTTCCATTAGCTGCCCTGTATGTGCTGCAATCCGATAGTATTTTATTCGGTGGTATTCATACTGCTTCCATCTGTAAACGCTTTCGCGAACGTCGCATTCTCAATGACCGCTGTACACCTTTTACCGAAGCTGAATTAAAAAACAGTGTCTGGCAATTTATTCAGGTTCCGGGTGCCACCGAAAACATTGTATGGTTTCCGGATTATGGCGATGGAAGCTGTCGTATTGTGGATTTGACCGGCCGAACCCTGTCCCTTTTCTCCTTTCAGGATACGAAAAGTCTGACCATTGATCTGCCCTTACCTGCCCGGGGAGTATACATAGCCCAGATCCGCTGGAAGGATGAATGGTCAGACTTTTCGTAAGGTTCAATCCAAATCCACGGAAACCGAGCATACCTAAAGTACCTTCAATGGTTCCTCCATTAGGACCAATGGTGGTTTTAATATTCTCATAGCGTGAAAGAACATCATCCACATTCGATTTGATATCGTTCTGATCGTTTACCGAGAGCGTTTCGGTATTGGTTACTTTCACATCTACATTTGTTGAACCATACTGTAATCCGAGAATAAACCAATCGAGGGTTACCATACTTCCCAAACGGAATTGGGAACCAATCATCAGTCCGCCTATGATTGAACTGAAATCACCCTTGGCATAAACGTTTTGTGAGGCTCCGTTATCGTCGGTGTATTGAATCGGAGATTCGAAATTCATGGTTCGGTACCGGAGATAGGGTGCCAGATAAAATCCTTTTCCGGCATGCCTGGGATAAAAACGGAATTCAGGTGTTATGGCAAAAGAACCCGCTTTAAAATCGGCCACATCCACCGAATCTTCATCCACTACAGTATTAATAGCCGAAGCACCGATTAAAGACCCCTTAGGCATCAAACGCAATTGACAGGCCACTGAGATTTTATCACCCAGAATCCGTTCATACTGCACACCAAAATTTTTAAACCCAAGACTCATCAGATTCAACTTTACAATATTGGGTTTCACTTTCGGACTGTAATCACCACCGGCAGCAAACACACTTAGCGAAGAAAATAAAATGCTTAGTAAAATCAGGGTATTCTTTTTCATTGTTTTAATTATTTCCGGCAAATGTACGGGCAGAATGGCGCCCTGTATTTTATTTTTTTATTCCGGCGGCAATACCCAGTGAACGATAAATGTATTCCTGCGTTTTCTCGCGGATATTCATTCGGGTGATAAGTTTATTGTCGGCAGAAGGATAGGTACGGTTGGAAAGAAAAACATACAGCAGATCATTTTTCGGATCGGCCCAAACACAGGTACCTGTGAATCCCTGATGCCCAAAGGTTTCCTGTGAAGCTTCCGGGGTGCAGGGACTTCCTTTTCCCGCCATAAATTCGGGCTTATCGAATCCCAATGCCCTGCGGCTCAGTGAAGAATTCCGTGCTGTAAAAATTTTCACCGTTTCTTTTTTCAAATACCGTTTGCCATCATACAGGCCTCCATTCAACAACATTTGAAATAGAATACCCAATTCATTGGCTGTGCTGAATAAACCCGCATGGCCGCTCACTCCGCCAAACATAGCTGCAGCCATGTCGTGCACATCTCCCTGCAGATCCTGATAGCGGAAGTACTGATCTGCTTCACCCGGTGCAATACTCCGCCCTTGCAGAAACCGCTTCGGCTGAAAAGCCGTATGCTTCAATTGAAGTGGTTTGTAAAAATTTTCGCTCACAAAAAGATCCAATGGCTTCCCGCTGATTTGTTCTACCACCTTTTGCATAAACAGAAAGTCGATATCACTATAAACATACTTTCCTTTATTCTCGAGGGGCGACAGAAGCATGCGACTCCACATCGAATCGACCCAGTCGTTGCGGATAAATAATTTATCTGCTACCCGAATATTAAATTGGAGTGAAGACTGGCTGCGGTAATATTTCGAATCGGGATGACCCGTACTATCCAGCGTTTCCTTATAAAACGGAATCCATGATTTGAGTCCGGCCTGATGGGCCATGATATCCCGAATCAAGAGCGATTCTTTATCGGTTCCTCTGCATGCCGGCCAATAGGTTCCAAGGGTCGCATTCAGGTTTAGTTTACCTTCATCATATAACTTCATCAGTGCCAGTGTAGTTGCGGCCACTTTGGTTATTGAAGCCAAATCATAAACCGTATTCGGCTCCACAGGGGTTGCTTGCAGTCCTGTAGTTCCAAACGATTTATCGTAAAACACTTTTCCTGCCCTGGCTGCCAAAACCCGGCAACCGGGAAATGCGCCGGCTTGTACACAGGAGGTCAGGTACTGATCTAATTGATCCAATACCTGTCCATCGGCTCCAACAGATCCGGGACTTACACAGCAAATCAATGTTCTGTCATCCGCACTTTTTGGCGGCACTGCCTGCGTACCGGTTTTATCTACTGTTACCCATTCGCCCAGCACATTCTGGGAAGGAACAATTCCATCGCCGGCTTTGAATTTTTCACAAAGGGTTACAGGCAAACGACCTCTTGCTTTCTGTTCTCCGTGAAGAATACGCGCCATGGCTAACTGCGTTTCAGGAGCCTCATCGTAACCAATTAAAAAAGTACTTTCTTCATCACATACATTTCGGATAGCATAGGGATTTCCGAACAGCACCACAACTACTTTCCGTGTCGATGTTAATTCACGAAGCAACTCCATTTCATCAGTCGACAGTCCATAGCCTGCAGCAGCCGATGGTGACATTCCATGAATACCTACAATCAACAGACCGGCATCATGCAACTTATGAAGGAATTTTTTACGGGCTTTTCCATTCCCGGAGGTAAAAAAGAAGGGATGGGTGATGCCTTGTTTACGCAAGGCCAGACTAAACTCATTCTCATGATCTGTTCCAATACCAACATAGCTGATCGCCTCATCCTGCTTCCGTTTTATTTTATCAAGTAACT
>CAYWKR010000033.1:0-10612 GCA_964458785.1 uncultured Bifidobacterium sp.
ATTTCATTTCGCTTCTGATCGTTGGCGGCATGAAGTGAAACAGCCAGATTGAATTTCACCTCATCATCGGCCAGTTTACGAATCATCTTTGCCACACCGGCAGTGGATACGGTGATTCGGGTAGGCGACATGCCCATACCGTCGGCAGACGTAATTTTTTGAATGGCCTGCAATACTTCGTTATAATTCAGCAAAGGTTCGCCCATTCCCATAAATACAATATTGGTCAGCGGTTTCTGATAATACTCCATGGCTTGTCTGGCAATCAGAAACACCTGGTCGTAAATTTCATCAAAGTCGAGATTCCGTTTCCGGTCCATATACCCTGTGGCACAGAATTTACAACTCAGGCTGCAACCTACCTGCGAGGATATACAGGCGGTCATGCGGGTTTCTGTTGGAATCAGCACCCCTTCCACATAGTGCCCATCGAAGGTGAGGAAACGATTTTTGAGGGTTCCGTCACTGCTTTGTTGTGTATGGTCAATGGTTACTGCATTCAGTGTAAATTGTTTCTCAAGCTGTTCACGAAGTGCTTTCGACAAATTCAGCATATCATGAATATGGGAAGCCCCTTTTTTCCATAGCCAGTCTTCCACCTGATGAACCCGGTATTTTTTTTCGCCGAGTTCTTCAAAAAGACTTTCCAGTTGCTGACTGCTCAGGTGGCGCAGATTGTGTTTAGGTGAATCCATATCAGGGGTCAAAGATAGGGGCTGCACTTCTTTTGAAAATGATTTGAATGGTTTAGCTATCAGGAAAGAAACGGGTTGTATATTCGAAGTACCACAAATCGTATCACTATGGCATTTATTATTACCGCCGAGCACTTGAAAAAAATTGCAGGCCGCTCTACCCCTTTGATGCCGGCTTTAGCCGAATGGATCAACAAAATTTGTCCGACCTACGAAATCGACACACCGCAGGAGTATGCGCACTTCCTGGCGCAGGCTTGTCATGAAACCGCTTCCTTTTCTACCTTGCGTGAATTGGGGCCCGCATCCTATTTTAAAAAGTATGATGGCCGGGCTGATCTGGGGAATAAAGTTCCGGGGGATGGATTGAAGTTTAAGGGCAGGGGTATTTTTCAAACCACCGGCCGAAACAATTACCTGAAACTGGGTATTACCAAAGGCAGCCGCGACTTGTTTATTAATCATCCCGAGTATCTCGAACAACCGGAATATGCTGTTTGGAGCGCCTGTGAATTCTGGAAGGGGAAAGGGTTTACCGACATAGCGAATCATGCCGATAGCGATTTGCTGAAAAAGAAGATCTACCTGAATTCGAAGCTCACTGCATTTAAAACCATTGATGTTTCGCCACTGGAATATATTACCCGGGGTATTAATGGCGGTGTAAATGGCCTCGACGAACGTAAGAAATTTTATATCCGGGCGAAATCAGTGCTGGTATAAGATGAGCGAACGGAACCTGCAGGGGTTAATTTAATTTCTTCTCTTTGCTGGCAGCTACCAGTTGTTGTTCAAAATAACGACACACCGAAGTCAGTCCGCATTCATGGCAACGGGGATTACGGGCCAGACAAACATAGCGCCCATGTAAGATAAGCCAGTGATGGGCCTTATGAATTAATTCCTTAGGTATATAGCGTATAAGTTGTTGCTCGCTTTGTAAAGGAGTTTTTGCCCCGGTAGTTAAACCCATCCGCGCCGACACCCGGAATACATGTGTATCCACGGCCATATTGGGTTGTGCATCGATCACCGAGGTAATCACGTTCGCTGTTTTTCGTCCCACTCCCGGTAAACGCATCAGGGCTTTTACATCCATGGGTACTTCACCCTGGTAATCCTGTAACAGCATATTAGCCATGGCAATCAGATGTCTGCTTTTCGCATTGGGGTAGCTGATACTTTTAATAACAGACAATACCTCATCGAAGGTTGCAACAGAAAGCGATGCTACTGTAGGGAATCGTTCAAAGAATGCCGGTGTGGTCGCATTAACCCGCTTATCGGTACATTGCGCCGACAGAATGACCGCGACTAAAAGCTGGTAGGGACTACTGAAATGCAATTCAGTTTCCGCTTCCGGTGCATGCGTCTGGAAATAATCGATAACCGCCTGATAGCGTTCAGCTTTCTTCATACCCAAATGTAGAATACACACTATATATTCCGACCATAAACCAATTTCTCCTCTAAATTTGCGAGACATGCGCTGGAACCTATTCTTACTGTTTCTTTTACTGGGCCCTGGGGTATTTGCCCAACCTGTACAGAAAGAAGAAGTGCCTGTATTACGAAGCAATGCCCGTCAGTTTCTTCAATCAGGCGATTATGCCAATGCCATTATGGTGTATAATCAACTGATTGCACTGGAGCCTTCCAACCTGACCCATCGCCGTCAGTTGGCACAGGTATATTTTTTACAGGGGAATTTAAAAAATGCAGAAAAAACGGTTTCACCACTTTTGAAAGAAAAAAATGCCGATGCAGAAACTTTTCAGGTGGCCTGTTTGATTTTTTCAGCCATGAAACGGTACGACGAAGCAAAGGACGTTATTCATAAAGGGTTACAGAAATTTCCCGGGGCTGGTATGTTGTATAAGGAAAAGGCTGATTTGTTACTAGCACAGGAAAAATTTACCGAAGCAACCGAAGCACTGGAAAAAGGAGTGGAACATGATCCCTCTTTTCCGCAGAACTATTACAACCTGAGTAAGATGTATTTCTACTCAAGAAATTACCTGCGTGCTATTTATACCGGAGAAATTTTTCTGAATCTCGAACCGTTTACTGCCCGTAGTGAGGAGATGAAAAAAAATATTTTCGAAAGTTACAAATTGCTGATTGCTTCCTTAAATGAATTAGCTCTGAACGGGAAAGCAGATCAGTATGAAAATCCGAAAAATTTTGAACAGGCGGTACTGCAGTCCTTTATGAATGTACGGAATACCGTTAGTGGAGGTGTTCATGTATCTTCACTGACCATGTTGCGGATACGATTTCTTTTATACTGGAATAAAATGTTCGCCCGGATATATCCATGCGAGTTATTTGATCAGCAACAGCGCCTCTTACTGAATGGTTGTTTCGAAGCCTATAACCAATGGTGTTTCGGCCGAAGTGATCAGGAAAAACAATATATCGACTGGGCCCGTGAAAACAGTACCACCATGAATCGTTTCGATACATGGTTTCGTTCTCATCCATTGAGTATTCCGCAGGGACAGTTTTACTTTACCAAATAATACATGGAGAAACTGACACGATTATTTGAATTGCTGGAAAAATATGCCGAACACTGTCCGCAAAAACCAATGTTGCATGCCCGTATACGCAATGAATGGGTTTCAACTACCGCACCGGAAGTAGTCGAACAGTCGAAACAACTTGCGGCTTCGCTGATGCGTTTAGGTGTACATCATCATCAGTTCCGCCATGAAGAACAGGATAAGATAGCTATCATTGCCAATAACCGGCCGGAATGGCTCATTACCGATTGGGCCACACAGTATGCCGGCGCCGTTCTGGTTCCCATTTATCCATCCATTACAGCCAGCGAATGGGAATATATTCTAAACGAAGCGCAGGTATCGGTGCTCTTTATTTCCGATAAAATGATTTACCGAAAACTTCGGCTCATCAAGGACAATGTGCCCTGCCTGAAGGCTATTTATTCGTTCGATGGAGTGGAAGGAGTTGAACACTGGAGCACCCTGTTAAAACCATATAGTAAGGAAGAAGAAAGCAGGATTGAAGAAAACCGGCAACTGACCCGGCCCGAATACCTCGCCACCATTATTTATACGTCGGGTACCACAGGTAATCCGAAAGGAGTCATGTTGTCACATCATAATATTATGAGCAACGTGCGTTCCTGCATGGAAGCCTTTTGGTTCTGCGATCACAACGAGAATACCCTCAGTTTTCTTCCGCTCAATCATATTTTTGAACGTACGGTGATGTATATCTATATCAATAAAATGGTATCGGTGTATTTTGCTGAAGGACTTGAAACCATTGGCCGTGATTTAAAGGAAGTGAAACCGGTTGTGTTTACTACCGTTCCCCGTCTGCTGGAAAAGGTATATGAAAAAATTGATGCCAGGGGGAGTGAACTTAGAGGATTCAAACGAAGGTTGTTCGACTGGTCGGTGAATCTGGCCCTGCAATATGATATTTCAAACAAAGGGCCCTGGTCGTACCGAATGCAATTGTGGTTAGCCGACCGCCTGATTTATAAAAAATGGAGAGAAGCGGTAGGCGGACGAATCAAAGCGATTGTTACCGGTTCGGCTGCCTGTCAGGTGAAATTACTTCGTTTGTTCACAGCCGCACGTATTATAGTGATGGAAGGATACGGATTAACCGAAACATCGCCGGTGATTTCGGTAAACCGCTTCGAAGAAAAGAACCGTTGTTTTGGAACCGTAGGTACCATTATTGATGATGTAGAAGTGAAACTTGCCGATGATGGAGAAATTATTTGCCGTGGACCCAATATTATGATGGGGTATTATAAACATCCTGAACTGAATGATGAAGTATTGAAGGAGGGCTGGTTTCATACCGGTGATATTGGTACTATGGTCGACAACCGTTTTTTGAAGATCACTGATCGCAAAAAGGAAATATTTAAAATTTCAGGAGGTAAATATGTAGCTCCGCTTCCCATAGAAAATAAAATGAAAGAGTCGCCATACATTGAACAAATCATGGTGGTGGGCAGCAACGAAAAGTTTACCGGTGCGCTCATTGTTCCGGCTATTGAAAAAATCAAAGAGTACTTTCTGAAAATGAATATCCATATCGAAAAGAATGTTGATTTGAGTACCGATAAGGACGTACTGAAGTTGATTCGTTCTGAACTCGATCGCTATAATGTGTTATTTGCTCCGCATGAACAGGTAAAGAAATTTCAGGTGATTGCCAGCGAATGGACCATTGATGGTGGAGAGCTTACAGCTACCATGAAGCTGAAACGCAAACGCATTATGGAGAAGTACGGCTATCTGGTAGAAAAAATTTATGCCTGAATCAAGCATCCGGATACCATGTATACAAATAAGGAATATTTTTTTCCTGATGCTGTTATTCCCATTTTTCAATCTGTATGCCTTGCATGTTATTCGCGGGCCTTATTTAACGCGGGCTACAAATAATGGAATCAGTATACACTGGCGAACCGATTCGGTGTGCAATGCCAGGGTAAACTACGGGCTTCAACCCGGAACCTTTACCGGGGGTGTGGTGAATAGTATACCCGGTACCGACCATGTGATTCATCTTCAGGGACTTCAACCCGGAACCCGGTATTATTATTCTATTGGTACCGCCTTTCAAACCCTGGCCGGCGATAGCAGTTTTTATTTTAAAACCCTTCCGGTGGCAGGTACACAGTACAACCAACCCATACGGATCTGGGCAGTGGGAGATATTGCCAAAGCCAATCAAAACGAAATCAGGGTGCGGAATGGAATGTTGTCGTATTTCCAGGGCGGCCGACCGGATGTGTATCTGATGTTGGGCGATAACAGTTATCCCAGCGGACTGGATAGTAATTTTCAGCAAGGGTTCTTCAATTATTTTCAGGATGAGGTATGTCGGAATACCGTATTATGGCCGGTAACTGGGAATCATGAATACGATAATAATTATACCCTACGGCAAACTAAAAATATTCCCTACTTCAGCATCTTTACTTTGCCAGCACAGGGCGAATCAGGGGGATGGCCATCGGGAACGGAAATGTATTACAGTTTTGATGTGGGAAACATACATTTTGTGCAACTCGATTCGTATGGCCTCGAGCAGGTGGGGGGAAGCGATTATGGTTTTACCGACACCCTGGTTAGTCCACAAATACACTGGTTAAAACAGGATCTGGAAAAGAATCAGTTACCCTGGGTCATTGTGTCCTTTCATCATCCACCCTATACCATGGGAACACACCATTCAGATTGGGAACCCGAACTGGCAGCCATCCATGAAAAGCTGAATCCAATACTCGAACACTATAATGTGGATCTGGTTTTGAATGGGCATAGCCATACCTATGAACGAACCCCTATGATACATCATCATTATGGGGTGGAAGCTTCCTTCGATTCGCTGGAACATGTGGTACAGGGCGGGGGTGGACTATTCGACAGCAGCGGACATTGCTTATATTTCAAAGGATCCTGGCCACCGCGTGCTACCGATTCAGGTACCGTGTATGCCGTGATTGGCTGTGGTTCCGACGATCATTTTCCTCCTCAAAGCAACTGGCCTCATAATGCTATGTATTATTCGAATGCCACCGACAATGGTTCTATGGTTATTACCGTGGAAGGTAACGAACTGAAAGCTGTTTTTCTTACCACCGATTCTACACAACTCATCAAGGACAGTTTCCGGATTATAAAAAATGTAAACCGGAATCACTGGGTTTCCTTTCAACCCGGTTTGGCGGTAAACCTGAAAGCCGGCTGGGAGCAACCGGAACCCTATGCATGGAGTAACGGCGACAGTACCCGGACGATTGCATATTACCCACAGCAAGACACGACACTATGGGTTTGTTCCCAACAGGGCTGTTTCTGCGATACCTTCATCCTTCAAAAAAAGGCCCCCAGTCAGGTTTCAGAGCCGGAACTGGATAACGATGTTCAACTCTATCCCAATCCGGCATCTTCACAGGTCATGCTTTCAGGGTTGCCCGGGGATGGCGAATATGTGCTTTCGCTCTTCGATAGCCGGGGTGTTTGTATTCAAAAACAGGTTCTTGCATGCCATAACAGGGTATTGAAATATCCATTACCTGTGTTGCCCGAGGGGGTATATTATGTGTCATGGATCACACCCGGAGGTACAAAAAGCGGTCAATCATTTAGGATACACCCCCGAGAAATAGAGTGGTTTGGCGCTTTTACCCGATATTTGCGCCCGTTAAAACAATGTATGTCAGCTAAAGTCAGTTTTGTCAATAATCCACACCCTTTTAAAAGCCTGCTCGATCAGCGCATCGAATCTTATTTCCAATCGAATAATCTGGAAATGAAAGGGAACTGGAAGTTGTATTCCAAAACCATCATTCTTCTCTTCAGTTTGTTTCTGGTTTATGGCATCATCCTTTCTATTCAGCCTCCGGGATGGATGAGTCTGGTACTTTGTGCTTTACTGGGCTTTATACAATCAACTATTGGTTTTAATGTGATGCACGATGCTGCCCACGGGAGTTATAGTGATAATAGCCGATTAAATAATATAGTAGCCTGGTTGGGTGGCGACCTGATGGGAGGAAGCACCTTCCTGTGGAAGATTAAACATAATATCATCCATCACACCTATACCAATATCGATGGGTTCGACGATGATATTGCGAAATACCCGCTTTTCCGTTTAAGTCCGGAACAGGAGAGGAGATGGTTTCACCGTTATCAATATCTTTATTCAGTTCCGTTATATTTATTTACCACGTTCAACTGGATTTTATTTGATGATTACTGGAAACTGCATACCCGTAAAATTCTGAGTACCGAAATCCGTAAAATGAAACTTCGGGATCATCTGGAATTCTGGAGTGGCAAACTCATTAACCTCACTTTGTTTTTTGTGATACCCATTTTTATTTTTGGTTTCTGGAAAGCCCTGCTGGGGTTCTTCGTGATGCATGCAGCCCTGGGAATGAGTTTGGCGCTTGTTTTTCAAATGGCTCATGCGGTAGAAGAAGCCGCATTCCCGGTTCCTAATGAAAAACATAAAATCGAAAACGAATGGGCCTTGCATCAGGTAGCTACTACAGTTAATTTTGCGATGAATAATAAAGTAATTTCCTGGTTGGTGGGTGGTTTGAATTATCAGGTAGAACATCACCTCTATCCCAAGATATCGCATGTGCATTATCCTGCAATCAGTCAGATTGTGAAACAAACCTGTGGCGATATGCAGGTACGCTACAATGCATTCCCTACCTTTTCCATGGCCCTGTTGTCGCACTTCCGCTATCTGAAACGATTGGGCATGGCCTGATGTATAAAGTCTGAACGCATTCCTGGGTCTAAAAAAGTAAGCAATATTTTAGTTCTCAAACGGGTGAAGAACTGCATTAGGTTGTATCTTGGTGATCAAACCAATCAACCATGTCGAATATCCGTACCGACTGGCAATTTAGCCGGGCGCAACGTATAGCAATTTATGTATTGCTTTTCATCATCCTCTTTCTGCAACTGTTACGATACCTTATCCGGCAGTATATACCGGAATCGGATTGGAAAGAATCGAAAATGACTACGTATCGTTCGTTGATCCATGAACTACGAACACAAAACACACAGGCCCTGCATCCTTTTTTCTTCGACCCGAATACCATTTCGGAGGATAGTTTGCTGAAGATGGGATTAAGACCCCGTTTGGTACAAACATGGATGAATTACCGGAACAAGGGAGGTCATTTTTATACCCGGGAAGGTGTAGAACGAATCTATGGCATGCGGAAAGAGGAATACAGGCAGCTTTATGCGTTCATTAAAATACCGGGAAAAAATCAGCCAGGCGAATGCAAGTTGAAGCTGGTTGAACTCAATAGTGCCGATACCAGTTCTTTGATTGCCTTACCCGGCATCGGGTCGTTTTTAGCCGGACAAATAGTAGCCTACCGACAGAAATTAGGAGGATACTTTTCGCCCAGCCAACTGCAGGAAGTGTATGGTATGCGAAAGGAGGTATGGTTGAAGGTGAAGGACTTTTTTATCGTGAACCGGAAGAAAATTCACCCTTTAAATCTCAATCAGGCAACGGGTGATGAACTGAACCGGCATCCGTATCTCCGGGGAGAAGTGGCCACAGCGATTTGTGTTTTCAGGCGTCAGAAGAACTACCATCTCGATTCAGTGCAACAACTCAGGGAAATCGAATTGATAAATGAGGAATTATTTCGTAAAATTGCGCCATACCTTAGTGTTAATTAAGTTTTAAAAAACAAATTATGGAATTCGCCCTCAGTGATGTGCAGCAGGAAATCAGTACCATGATCCGTGATTTTGCTGAAAAAAATATTCGTCCGAAAATGATGGAATGGGATGAAAGTCAGGAATTTCCGGTTCCCCTGTTCCGAAAGCTGGGAGAATTGGGACTGATGGGCGTACTGATTCCTACAGAATATGGGGGTGCCGGTTTAGGCTATTTCGAATATATAACCGTGGTGAGCGAAATTGCCAAGGTGTGTGGATCGATTGGCTTGTCGGTAGCAGCGCATAATTCGCTTTGCACCAACCACATTTATAAATTTGCCAGTACCGAACTGAAAAAGAAGTACCTCCCGAAATTAGCAAGTGGTGAATGGATTGGTGCCTGGGGTTTAACCGAAGCCAATACAGGTTCTGATGCCGGTAATATGAAATGCGTAGCGGTTCGTGATGGCGACGATTGGATCATTAATGGAACCAAAAACTGGATTACCCACGGGAAAAGCGGCGATGTGGCTGTGGTACTTTGTCGCACCGGCGAACCCAGATCTAAAAATAATATCACAGCCTTTGCTATTGAAAAAGGAACACCCGGATTTTCAGCCGGTAAAAAGGAAAATAAATTAGGAATGCGTGCTTCTGAAACCTGTGAGTTGGTATTCGATCAATGTTGTATTCCGGATACACAACGCCTCGGGAATATAGGTGAAGGATTTAAGCAAGCTATGATTATTCTGGATGGAGGACGTATTTCCATTGCATCGCTGGCACTCGGTATCGCAAAAGGAGCCTATGAGGCTTCAGTGAAATATGCCAAAGAGCGACATCAGTTCGACCAGCCTATTGCCAATTTTCAGGCTATTCAATGGAAACTGGCAGAAATGGCTACACAGATCGAAGCTGCTGAATTACTGATCTATCAGGCTGCCGACAAATTGATGCGTGGTGAACCTATGACCAAAGAAAGTGCCATGGCTAAATATTATGCATCGGAAGTTTCCGTACGGGTGAGTACAGAAGCTGTGCAGATTTTTGGTGGTTACGGATATACCAAAGATTTTCCGGTAGAAAAATATTATCGCGACAGCAAATTATGTACCATTGGGGAGGGCACCTCTGAAATTCAGAAACTGGTTATTGCCCGCGATATACTCAAATAAATAGCAACATGCGTATTGAAATTGTACTGAATTGGAAAATGAAATTCAGTATGATTTTATATGTGGTATTATTTCCAACCTGTTTGAAGGCGCAATTAAGTGCGGCCGATAGTGCCTACTTCCAGAATGTTTTTACACGTCCTTTGTATATCGATACTACGGTAAATCCGGGGAACTGGTATCAATACAGTCCGGTGTCGAGTTTTTACAATCATTACCTGATACTGGATACCAATTTTACCTTTAAACCCCATGATCTCGACAGTGTTCATTTGCTCACTATCGATGATTCGTTGCATGATGAAAGCATCATCAATACTTCTTTCCAGGCCAACCCTTCGCTTCTTTCACAAAGCGATCCCGTGGTTTCTATTCCTTTTCATCTCAATGGAAAACGTGGAAAGGCGTATTCATTTTTATATCCTGACACCATACCGGAGCCCTGCCGTTATGCATTTATTATAGTGCCCGGAACCGGAACCAATGCTTCGTACGATATCATCCGTGGCTTGGGGTACCATAATCTGCTTTGCCA
>CAYWKR010000034.1:0-10564 GCA_964458785.1 uncultured Bifidobacterium sp.
CATTTTCTTCATTCATAAATAAAACGGCCCGGATAGTACGACGCGGACGAATACCCAATTGTTTGAATGTTCGCATCACTTCTATGGCCTGCACTACACCGGCACCGTCATCATGAGCGCCTTCACCAATATCCCATGAATCGAGATGTCCCCCAAAAACAATGATTTCGTCGGGGTTTTCACTCCCGGTAAATTCAGCGACAACATTATACGATTTTACATCGGGTAACATGGTACAGGTGGTTTTCATAAAAACGGAAACCTGTTTCTTTTCAGAACATATTTTTTCCAGATCATCTGCATCCAGATTCGAAATGGCCACGGCCGGAATGGATGGATATTTCGGATCGTATGCCATACTGCCGGTATGAGGTTTGTTATCGTACGCCGAAGAAACAGAACGGATGATAACACCACTGGCTCCGAGTTTACTTGCTTCACTGGGGGCGCCCCAACGATAGTATACACAAGGGCCATAGCTTTCGAAGGTATTGATATTGGTCTGATCGAACTTATAATTGAAGAATACAATTTTACCTTCTATTTCTTCGCGCGACATCCGTTTCAGCTCATCGATATGATTCACCATCACGAGGGGTGCTTTCAGTCCCGGTTCGCCGGTACCCACCGCATTACCTAAGGAAGAAATCCGTAACGGAACCGGTTTGGATCCCGGCACTATAATGCTGGCAGTTTCTTCGCCACGAATCCAGTGCGGCACCATAATTTCCTGGAGGTAGACCTTGTCGCAACCTATTTTTTCGAATACCGATTTCCCCCACTGCACTGCTTTTTCGGCTTGTGGACTTCCACTCAAACGATGTCCGATTTGTTTACATAAATAACGCAGATCGGTATAGCAATCGTACTGCTGAAGAATATGATTGGAAATTTTTTTCAGTGTGGCACTATCTTTTTTAAAGTCCTGCGAACGGGCAGGTTGTAAGAGAGTGCAAAACAGGGCGAGAAGAAGAGTAAAACGCATGGATACCTTTTAAAGGGGATAAATGTACAACAAGAAAAGATGATGAGGGATACCGGAGGAGATCATCAATTTTCATAAAATTTAGTGGCATATTCAAACCGATTATCTTTACTTTGAGAAAACAAAATCCATGACAGACACAAGCAACGGATATGTAAAACAGGATCTGGAACAGGGGATAGCCACCATCGAATTCTTTCACCCTGCCAGTAATTCACTGCCGGCCCATATTTTAAAACAATTGGCTAATGCCATAAATAAAGCCGGACAGGATGAGCGGGTTAAAGTGATTGTGTTACGATCGGCAGGAAAGGGTGCCTTTTGCGCAGGAGCCAGTTTTGATGAATTGATTGCTATTGCAAACGAAGTGGATGGGAAGCAATTCTTCAGTGGATTTGCTCATGTGATTAATGCCATCCGGAAGGCCCATAAGTTTGTGATTGGGCGCGTGCAGGGAAAGGCTGTAGGCGGTGGGGTTGGACTGGCATCGGCGTGCGATTATACTTTCGCTACCGATGGTGCTTCGGTGAAGTTGAGTGAACTGGCTGTAGGAATTGGTCCCTTTGTAGTGGGACCTGCCGTTGAACGAAAAATCGGCACCTCCTGTTTTTCGCAGCTTGCCATGGATGCTACGGAATGGCGAAGTGCAGAATGGGCCAAAAAACATGGATTGTATTGTGAGATTTATAAAAACGAAGAAGAAATGGATGATGCCATTCATCATCTGGCATCCAAACTTTCACATAGTAATCCGGAAGCCATGGCGGCCTTAAAAAAAGTATTCTGGCAGGGAACTGAAAACTGGGATAAGTTATTAGATGAACGGGCAGCCATGAGCGGAAAACTGGTATTGAGTTCCTTTACCAGAAATGCAATTCAGCAGTTTAAATCCAAGAAGTAATTGTATCCTTCCGAACCGCATCGGATGGCCTCATTGGAAACATAGCATGAAGGAATTGCAACTAAAGCAAATTGCTGAAATGTACTCTGCCTTGCTCGACCAGCAGCAATTTGAGTTGGATACTTTAGATTATTCCTTAGTGGCAGCTCAGATACCTCATCTGGAAAAACTGGCACAAATTGGAAATTCCAGCATCAGTGTTTTCGATGCCTGTAAACGGGTACATGTCTTTCAGTCGTCCAATGTTGGGAAATTGCTGGGATATGATCCTCGAACATGGTCAGATGGAGATCTTCAATTCCCGGATAGTTTGATTCATCCTGATGATTTATATACATTAATGCAACATGCCTTATCGGTACTTAAACTTTTTTATAATCTTCCGGTGGAAGAAAAAAAGAATGTAAAACTGGTTAGTGCCTTTCGTATGAAAAATGCCTCGCAGCAATATGTTCGGGTGATTGAACAGCAACAGGTGTTTGAACTGGATCAGGCCGGAAATTTATGGCTGGCTTTAAGTATTCTGGATATTTCACCAGACCAGAAAAATATGGAACAGGGATTGCAGAGTGAATTACTGAATTTTAAAACCGGGAATATTATTTCATTCAAAACAGAGCCGGAAGATATTGGGATTCATCTCACGAAGAGGGAAACAGAAGTACTCAAACTGGTACGGGAGGGTTTACTCAGCAAAGAGATTTCTGATAAACTGAATATCAGTTTGCATACGGTAAATACGTACCGGCAACGTGTTCTGGAAAAACTGGGTGTGAGTAATTCTATGGAAGCGGTCATGCTGGCTTCCCGATTAGGTTTAACGTAAGACGTACTGATAAATCAGTATTGGCAGTGATGGGTGGGCTGCAGAATTTGCAGGCCTAGTAATACCCATTGTATGCGTTATACCATTCTCAGTTTCATTCTTCTTTTTTGTGTTCATCCGGTACTGGCACAATCACCCATACAAACGATCCGTGGCATGGTCACTGATGAAGTATCGGGAAAGGTACTGTCACATGCCAGTATCAGTTTGGTGCATACTTCTTTCGGAACGTTTAGTGACAGTGTTGGAAGTTTTATACTTCAGAATATTCCCATTGGCCGTTACGATATTAAAATTTCGTATGTGGGGTATGAAAGCATGATGTTGAAGGAAATTCAGGTTTCTTCCGCCAAGGAATTATTTTTAGCTGTTACGCTCAGAGAGCATACCGGAAAACTGAGTGGAGTTGTCATTCAATCGAAGGTAAATAAAGAGCAGGCACTCAATTCGATGGCCCCGGTGAGTGCCCGCATGCTGAGTGTGGAAGAAGCCCGGCGCTATGCGGGAGGATTTGACGATCCGGCTCGTCTGGTATCGGCCTTTGCCGGAGTGAACAGTACTATTGGGAGCAACGCGATTTCGGTCAGAGGAAATAATCCGCAGTCGTTACAGTGGAAACTGGAAGGCGTTGAAATTTCCAATCCCAATCATTTTGCCGATCTGGCTGTTTTTGGAGGAGGCGGAATTACAGCCCTGAGTTCGCAATTGATGACGAATTCTGATTTCTTTACCGGTGCCATGCCTGCCGAATACCAGAATGCGTTATCGGGTGTATTTGATTTGTATATGCGCAATGGAAATGCCAGAAAAAGGGAACATACTTTTCAACTGGGTCTTATTGGTATTGATGCTGCATCGGAAGGCCCCTTTATTCAGGGTAAGAAAGCTTCCTATCTTTTCAATTACCGCTATGCAACATTGGGATTGCTGGCACCCTTATTACCTGAAAATGCATCGGGAACACAATATCAGGATCTCTCATTCAAACTCCATTTTCCTACCATGAAAATGGGAACTCTGTCTGTCTGGGGACTGGGGTTGATAGATCATTCCAATGCAAGGTCCCGATCTGATGTTTCAGAATGGAAGTATCGTTCTGACCGTGAAAATCAGGATGTAAATCAGTATATGGGAACGGCAGGAATTACGCACAAAATTTCGATTAAATCGGGTCAGCTGCTAAAAACAACAGTAGCCTGTAATAGTAATGGCATCGAAATGGTAACCGACCGTCTGGATAGTAATGGAAGCATTTCGCATACAAGCAGGGTAAAGAACGGGTATGAAACTATTACATTGAGTTCGGTATTGAATACGCGGATCAGCCACAGGCATTCTAACAGAAGTGGTATTCTTATTCAATCTGTTTTCTATGATTTGCTTCAGCGAAACCAACCACTTCAAAATTCAGTTTCCACTACCACCATTCAACAAAATGGAAATAGCGGATTGATTTCGGCATTCAGCAGTTCAAAAATCCAATGGAAGGATAGGATACAGGGAATTGCCGGTTTTACTATTTCCTGGTTTTTACTGAATCATCATGTGTCGCTTGAGCCCAGAGGGTCAGTTACCTATACACTAAATAAGCGTCAGCGTATCAGTGTAGGTTATGGTTTGCATAGCCGGATGGAACGTTTGAATTATTATTTTATCCGCGATACGCAGCATCAGCTGGTAAACAGGGATCTTGGTTTTAGCAAGGCTCATCATTGGGTGGCCGGATATGATTTCACACCATCTGATGTTACCCATTTCAAATTGGAATTCTACCTGCAGTCTTTATTTCAGGTGCCGGTGATAGACGATAGTTCATTCTCGTTGTTAAATCAGCAGAACGACTGGTTTTTTGGGTCAGCGTTACGTAATAAGGGGAAGGGAAGGAATATTGGAATAGACATCAGTTTTGAAAAATACCTGTCGAAGGGGTATTACTACTCAGGCAGCCTTTCTCTCTTCAGTTCGCGTTACCAGGGAGGGGATGGATTATGGCGAAGTACACGGTATAACCGGAACCTGGCATTGAATATGCTGATTGGAAAAGAATGGATATTCGGAAGAAATAAGAATAAGGTAATGGGTCTGAATCTTCGCTGTAATGTTCAGGGCGGAGAACATTATTCACCGGTAGATGCTGTACGTTCGGTTTCAGCAGAAGAAGTGATATTCGATGAAAGCAGGGCTTATTCAAAACAATATGCTCCTTCTTTTTCAACACATCTGACGGCAAGTTATAAAGTGAACAAGAAAAACTCCTCACATGAACTGGCACTTAAAATTCTGAACCTGAATCAATACAGGGAATATTCAGGGTTTCGGTATAATTATGTCAGCCAGCAAGTGGAGGTCATTCGTGAAGCGCTCTTCATTCCCAACCTCAGTTATAAAATTGAATTCTGATTCCCGCTTCGGATATTTTTTCACTTGCTTCTTTAACGAATCAGAATCACATCGCCCTTGCGGAATACTTTGCCACAACGGGTATCCCCCTCGATATAGTAGTAGTAGGTTGCAGAAGGGGCCGTATGGTTTTTGAACGTTCCATCCCAGCAACCGTCTGGCTGATCGGTTTCGAAAACAAGGTTACCCCACCGGTTATAAACTGCTAGGTAAAATTTTTGGAAATGGGCAGCATGGCGTATTCTGAAACAATCGTTAATGCCATCACTATTCGGTGAAAAAGCATTGGGAATGAAAATGGCATCTTCTTCGTTGTTATAATAAAATACCGTGATAGAATCTTCCAGATCGCAGGTGCCCACATGAGCTGTTACGGTAAATGTGGTGGTTTGATTAATGGTGGCTGCTGTTTGCCATGCATTGGGCTGAGTTAACATAGAAGCCGGCGACCAGCTATAGGTATCTGCTCCCTGTGCGCTCAGGTAAATAATTTTATTACCACACTCCGCATCCGCCGTTTTGGTTAAAATCAAGCGGGGATCCTGAAGTACGGTTACAGTAACCACTGTGTTTCCACTGCAACCGCTGGCATCACTTCCGGTTACCGTATATACTGTAGTAGTATTAGGGTAGAAGAGCGGATTACTGATATTGCCCTGTGACATAAAAACAGTAGGTTGCCATTGATAGGCAGTAGCACCGGAAGCTACTAATTGAATGGTATCGCCCAGGCAAAGAACGGGATCGTCGGGAACTACTGTCAGCACTAAACCCGGATTCACAGTTACTGTGGCCATACTGGTATTGGTGCATCCGTTGGCATCGGTACCGGTAACGGTATAGGAAGAAGTGCCGGAAGGAATAAACGGAACACCGGGTGTGACACCGGCACTCCAGGAATAACTGAGGGCTCCATTAGCTTGTAAGGTGGTGCTTTGTCCTTCACAAAGAACGGAAGGAGAAGCAACTGCATTCACCACCGGTAAGGCAT
Source organism: uncultured Bifidobacterium sp. (assembly GCA_964458785.1). Lineage (GTDB taxonomy): Bacteria > Bacteroidota > Bacteroidia > Chitinophagales > Chitinophagaceae > OLB11. Next base: position 6,104 of record CAYWKR010000034.1, read on the forward strand.
ATACCGTAACCGGAAAGGCAGTGGTAGCGGTACAACCATTGGCATCGGTACCGGTAACTACATAGGTAAAGCTGGTGAGTGGATTGAAAGGAACCCCATTACTGATACCTCCGCTCCAGGTGTAGGTACTGGCTCCACTGGCAGTAAGGGTGACCGGTGTGCCTGCGCATACATTGTTTGTATCACTTTGCGCAGTAACCGTGGGTTTAGGATTTACCGTTACGGTGATACTCGCCGTATTGGTGCAACTGTTGGCATCGATTCCGGTCACGGTATAGGTTGCAGTGGCTGAAGGGGTGAAAGCAATGCCATCTACCACACCACCAGTCCATAAATATGTTGACGCGCCGGTACCAAATAAGGTGACCGGATTGCCAATACAAACCTGTCCTGTGGCAGGAATACTATTTGCTGTTACAGTAGGTAATGGATGTACTACCACCTGTATGGTAGTGGTAGCGGTACAGCCTACTGCATTACTTCCGGTTACGGTATAGGTGGTGGTAGCCGATGGAATAAAAGCGACTCCATTATTCACCCCGCCAGTCCAGGAATAGGATGCTGCACCAGCACCAGTAAGGGTTACACTGTTTCCCGGACAAACCGAAGTGGGGATAGCAGAAGCAGTAACTACGGGCGCAGCCGATACGGTAATGGTGGCAGTAGGATTGGTATTGAGTTGAATGGAGGTGCAATTTGCGGTGGGATAGGAGACCGCTACCAGAGTGTATGTGGTGGTACTGGCGGGTGCCGGTGTGATACTGAAAGGAACGCCGCTACTGACATTGGGAATACTGATATTTCCGGTTCCATTATTCAGTACGATATTAAACGGGCCGGGATTGGCAGCCCCGAACTGAAGTGTAAGAAAGGGCGATTGTCCCGGACAAATAGTATCGCCTATGGCAATGGGTGAAAGCGTTACTATCGGGAAGGTGTTTGCATACCGTCCGATAAACACATCACTTTGTCCGGCATTGGTTTTAAGCAAGGTTCCTGCAGAGGGATCGAAATCCATATTGTTACTACCATAAATTCCACCCACATAAAAGCTATCGGTGGATTGATGTTTTATTTCATAGGCATGTTCGTCCTGCGGACCACCCACACGCGATGCACAAATAAAGGCGCCAGTGGTATCGTAAGTGCCGAAAAAGATATCGCCGGCCCCGGCACTGGTCAGGTTGAAGGTGGAGGCAGAAGGGTCGAAGTCGACCGTATTCTGAAAACTTCCGGTGAGTAAGAGGCGATTTCCTTTTTGTGAAATGCTTTCACCATAATCGTCGGCACTGCTACCCAAGCGGTTAGCCCACATATAGGAACCATTTTTTCGGTATTTGGCCATAAAGGCATCTTCCCCTCCGGCCGAGGTGAGGCTGTTCACTGCTGCTGAAGGATTGAAGTCGACATTCGTTCCATTAAAAATTCCGGTGACATATACCGCGCCATTACTATCAATTTTTACATCACTGGCATAATCTACCGCAGGGCCCCCATAAGGAATGGCCCAGTAAAAGGTTTTATTCAACGAATACTTTGCAATCACTCCGTCTTCCACTCCGTTACTTGTAAAAGGGGCAATACCCGGACCGGGATCAAAATCAACATTATTTCCTCTGAAAAATCCGGTAATCACAAAGGTGGTATCAAGAGGGTCCATGGCAATTTTAGTGGCGCCGGTATTCAGGCCATTCAAACCGAAATTAAAAGCCCAGATGAAGTTGGCATTGGTAGAATACTTGGCTACAAATCCATGACCCACTCCGCCAATATCATAAACACCCGGACCGGGGTCGGCATCAATAGGATAGGTACTGGTACCGTTTACTGCGCCCACCAGATAAATATTGTCGTTATTGTCTACGGCAAGGTCTTCGGCTTTATCATGACTATACGAACCGATGATACTGAAGGCCCAGATAAAATTTCCCGCGGATGAATATTTGGCCAGAAAGATATCACCTCCAAAACCCACATTGGTACCTCCCTGTCCGGGACCATCCATCACATAGATCCCAGCCGATGGATCGAAGTCGACACCGGCACCCCGAAAATACCCGGTAATTAAAACTTCTCCTGCGTTGTTGATGCGTACTCCACAAACTTCATCTACATCGGTTCCTCCGATATTAAAAGCCCATAACAGATTACCGGCTGCATTGTATTTGGCAACAAAAGCATCGAATAAACCGTTGGACGTGAGATTATAGACGGCGGCACCCGGATCCACATCTACTGTTCCACCAAATTTTCCGCACAGGTATACATTGCCGGAAGCATCGCGGTCGAAACAGCCGGACACCTCGATACCTGAATTACCCAAGGTGTTTACCCAGGACGGGGTTTGGGCCTGACTTGAAAACACCAGGACGAATAAAGTTGCGAGGAGGCTAAGTGAAGATTTCATAAAAGTACATTGCCTTCAAAAGTAACGGTAATCGCCTGAATTTTCAACGAATGGTCATGGTCTTTACAATCTGCGTATTACCTCAATAATCTGGCAAAACGTTTTCTGGATTTGATTTCTGAGCCATGGACCACCGGCAACACAGAAGCGATGCAAACAGAAAATAGGGTTCAGCAATTTATATTACATTCGGCCTCTGAGTCTGTTATGGTTATCGGAAGAGGTTTATTGGGAACGGCATTTCAGCGCTATGCCGGCGATGAACAAATCCTGTTGTTTTGTTCAGGGGTCTCGAATTCAGGCTGTACTTCCCATACGGAGTTTGAACGAGAGCAACATTTATTGGAAGAGGCTCTAAGGATACATTCCGAAAAAGTATTTGTTTATTTCAGCACCTGCAGTGTGTATGATCCTACTTTATGTGATCGGCCCTATGTACTCCATAAACTGAAGATGGAACAATTGGTGCGTCAACATACTGATCATCTGATTCTGCGACTGTCTAATCTGGTTGGACGAACAGATAATCCTTATACTATTCTCAATTATTTTTATAAGGCTATTGATTCAGGTATTCCCTTTGAACTATGGCAGTATGCCGAGCGGAATCTAATCGATATAGAGGATGTGTTGTTGGTTTGTGACTTTGTCTTAAAGCAGAAACTCTTCATTAATCAAACACTGCAAATAGCTAACCCGATTTCTTATCCTGTTACCGCCATTTGCCTTGAACTGGAAAAACACCTGAATAAGAAAGGACATTACATCCTTGTCGGTAAGGGAGCTGGTTTTCATATTCCATTGAATGATGTGTTACCACTATTTGAGCAAGTAAAACTTGTATTCCCGCCAAATTATTTAAAAAAGTTGCTGAATAAATATTACCCGCAATGAATTTCCGTCAGGCTTGCTGGAAACGTAGTATTGAGGCGATAATGATAGCGCCTTTTGTCTTTTTTGGGAAATGTGCAGGTTTCTTCATGCCCTGTCCGTCCACTTCACGTTTCTTTCTTTTCTTTCCTTCTGCTGATCTTGGAGGGGCGCCTAAGGTAAATGCCGACTTGTTGCAAATACTTAAAGCAGAAAATCCATTGGTTATTTTTTCAAAAAAGGCGAAGAACAATGGGTTCAGGGATCTGTTTCATCTTCCGGGTGTACATGTACTCGACTTGTCGAAGGGCATCGATTCCAAATGGATTTATTTTGTCAATATAATCTATCGGGGTATTCTGTCTTCGTGGATCAACCGTACACCAAACGCTGTGATTGTTGGCGGCGAATGCATGTATTTTTATAAAATAGTTCAGCATGTAAAAAAAGGGACCCGTGTGATTGAGGTTTCACATTTGAATACCTGGCTCAATTTCAATCAGGCTTATATACCATTTATCGATTATCGAATGGTGAGTACACCTAAATTGAAACGATATATGTTGGAGCAATACCAGCGAAATCAGGTACCGGAACACTATGCAAACCGTATTCGATTTGTTGACAATTGGGTGCCTATTCCTGAATGGAAGGAAAAAACACATTCCGGTTTTACTGTATTATTTGTTGGCCGGGGGGCGCCCCAAAAAAGAGTTCATTTGATTTCTGCCATAGCGGAACATTTTTTAAACGATCCTGAAGTTTCGTTCACTTTTGTGGGCGATGTGCAGCATATTATATCGCCTGCAGTAGAACAAAAAGCAAGGCTCTTCGAATCGGTGCAGGATGCGAATCAACTGAATGCACTGTACGATAGTGCTGATGTACTGATACTCACTTCTGCCTACGAAGGTCTTCCGATTGTGGTTATGGATATGATGGCCCGGGGGAAGGTGGTTCTTTCAACGGCTGTAGATGGAATACCGGATTATATTGAACATCAGAAAAACGGAATTCTGATTCATGAACTACAGCAGGAAGAAAAAATCATTGCAGAAGGAGTGCATTGGATTCAGTATCTGAAACAAAATCCATTGGTTTGTGAACATCTCGGACAACAAGCCAGAGCGCTGGCCATCGAACGGTTTAGCAAAGAGGTTTTCGATAAGGGGTATCGTTGCGTT
>CAYWKR010000035.1:0-10562 GCA_964458785.1 uncultured Bifidobacterium sp.
AGAAAGTCTGCAGGATATGGATGTTGAAATGGTAGAGAATGTAAACAATCTCGGGTTGCTTTATATTTTCAATGGCACCGAAGAGAATATGAAAAAAGTACGTGCCCTGCCTAATGTTGACAGTGTAGCACCCTATATTACACCGGCCGGTTTCACCAACGAACAAAATGTGTGCTTTCCCCGCGATACGGCGCATTTCAAATGGAATGTCGACAACTATGGTCCGTTAACCATTCCGCAAAAAGGAGTTACCGTTACGCTCAGTTCCGGGAATATTGCCTTATATGAACGTCTGATTTCGATATACGAAAAACACAAGCTGGAAAAACTGGCCGACGGTACCTTTCGTATAGATGGTAAGCTCACCAATAGCTATACGTTTGGAATGGATTACTACTGGATGATGGGAGATAACAGACATAATTCGCTGGATTCGAGGTACTGGGGATTTGTTCCTGAAGATCATATTGTAGGTAAAGCCTGGTTCATTTGGCTCAGTTACGGTAAAAGTGGTATTCGCTGGAACCGTCTCTTCCGTAGTGTGAAAGCGCTGGAAGATTAATCTGTTGGTCGCTCAGGATTCCTTTTCCGTCTTTTTTTAAGGGGCAGGCCCACAGGTATCCAATACCTTAGCCCTGAATTCTTCGTTCAGGATAAAACACTACCTCATGCGACTGTTTCTTCTACTTCTCGTTTGTGCCACCTATTCGTTGCAGGCGCAAAAAAATACCGATTTTGAAAATGCCTTACGGTATATTGAAAAGGAAAATTATACCGAAGCAGTACGACTTCTGAAGAAAGCACAGGCCACAGAACCTGAGAATGAAACCATTCAAAAAGAACTGGCCAATGCCCTGTATCTGAAACGCACATACTTTGAAGCCATTCCCATGTATGAAAAACTGTTGGGACAGGAAGAGGACAATATTCAATATCTCTGCCGGCTTTCAGAAATGTATAGTATGAGTCCGCAAAAATTCAAAAGTGTAGAATATGCCGAACGGGCCATCCGGTTAAAACCGGTGGATGGCAATTACAACCGGATGCTCGCGCGAAGTTTTCAGGAAGTTCAACATTATCCCAAAGCCATTGAATTGTACAAGAAGGCCGAACATGCCTTACCCGACGATAAGGATATTCCTTTTCAACTGGCTACCTGTTACAGTCAGCTTTCGGATGCATCGCAGGCCTCGAAATGGTACGAGCGTGCACTGGAGCTGGACCCGGGCAATCCCTCCAAATTGTTTGCTGCGGCTAATGCGGCTTACGATATGAATCAGTTCAGCAAAGCCTGTGCATGGTATCAGCAGGCCGAAGACAAGGGCTATTTTCGAACCACCGGGTTTTATATCAACTGGGCTAATGCCTGTATGGAATTGAAAGAATTCGATAAAGCCCTGTTCTACTTATTCAAAGCCAAAGAATTTGCTCCTTACGACCGGGAATTGAAATTTGCCATTGCGGATGCGTATTCGTCGAAAGGTGATTTTGAAAATTGCCGTAATACCCTGGACGAAATACTTGAAATAAATGCCAACGATGCCGAAGCTATTTATGCCAAAGGAATGAGCTATTACAAGGCAGGAAAACAAAACAAAGCCGAACCTTATTTTACTAAGGCATTTGAACTGGATCCTTCCTTGCGAAGTCTGCGTACGGTAAAAAGTTCGAACTGATTACTGGCACATCATGTTGCTATTGGCCATCTGAATCAGATTACGGTTAAATTCCAATCCACGGAGAATCAGATAAATACCGGTTAACAGATATACCAGGGGATAAAGATATTTCCATTTACCCCGCAGTAATGATTTTAATTGCTGCGAAAAGAACACTACAGTCCACATGGCAGGCAGGGTACCTAAACCAAAGCCCAACATATATACGGCACTCTGCATCAGAGACGGTGTGGATAAGGCCGCACCCAGGGCCAGATACACCAGGCCACAGGGAAGTAAGCCATTTAATAATCCGATGAAAAAAACATTCGCTGTACCCTTATGTTGAAAACGGCGGCTCATCAGTTGTGTCACCGGTGCCATCCAGCGGTTTGCTGAAAACAACCGGTTCAGCATAGAAGGAAAAAATACCTGAGCTATGGCTATACCCATCAGCAATACCCCAATGAACATGGAAAAATAACCTTCTGCATGCCAGGGAATGATGGCCTTATTCAACAAAGCCAGCAGACTTCCAAGGACAACATACATGCAAATACGACCGGCATTATAAAGCAAGGAGAGGAATAATCGTTGTTGCCTGCTTTTAACTTGTACCGGTAACGACAACGCAAGGGGGCCACACATAGCCACACAATGCACACTTCCGGCCATTCCTGTCAGCCAGGCGGTAAGAAAAAGTTGTAGCATCAGAAAAAGATTTTCTTCTCGCTATAGTAAGCCTTTCCTTCATATTGCCAGTTCACCTTCACCGTATAAAGCCCTTTCTTTCCGGCACACTGTATTGATTGTGTTCCGCTGCTATCGGGTTGAAGCGAAACCATTTCATCTTTATTCCTGTCGGCAGGAAAATAGAAATTTAGTTTCCCCTGTATCGACTTATAGTTTAATCCGGCAGGAAAATGTATCATTACCTCATCCCCATCTTTTGCTATCTGAAGTGGCGTTTGCAATGAATCGCTTTGTGTTACCCGGTTAATATGATCCTGGTATTTGATTTCCTCCTCGTAATATTTGTCCGTTACCAAATCGAGCTTTGCCTTAGAACTTCTGTACACCATATACGATAGCATGGCAATAAAGAGTACAAGCGCCAGCATTAGTTTTTGAAACCAATTCATGTTGTTTTTTTTATCCGACTATTGAAGCGGAGCCATAAAGGTAGTAGATATGGTCTTTATCATTTGGGTACTGTCGTAAATATCAATGTCCACCTTCTCATTTTTTTCACGGATGGTTCCGTCTGGCATAAAGATAAAAAGCTGCCCCTGTGTTTCATCGCCCGGGTTCACGATGATATCGCTGCGGCCAATGATCTGAATCTTCCCTGCATGGTGTTTCAGTTTGAAATGGATATGCATGGGTGTATTCCGCTTATTGGCAACCTTGAAATTATACAGATTGCTGATGGTATGGTCTTCGTGCTCCTGATAGAATTGACCGGGGGTTCTCAGAACAGACGCATCAATTACCGAATGACTCATAAATGTAAAGAACAGAAGACCCATTAAAACAATCAATACACCGGTATAGGCCATAATACGCGGAGTTATTTTTGTTTTTCTGTGGGCTGAAATATTTTCTTCCGACGCATAGCGTATTAATCCTTTGGGTTTCTGGATTTTCGCCATGATATCGTTACACGCATCAATACAAGCGGTACAGTTTATACATTCCAATTGTGTACCATTACGGATATCGATACCGGTTGGACATACCGCCACACAGGCATGACAATCGATACAATCGCCTTTGGTTCCCTCTTCTCCTTTTTTCAGTTTTCCTCTGGGTTCGCCACGTACATAGTCGTAGGCTACCACAATCGATTTCTTATCGAGCAATACACCCTGAAGCCGGCCATAAGGACAGGCCACAATGCAGATCTGCTCACGAAGAAAGGTATATACAAAGAAGAAGACTGCAGAAAATACCAGCAGAATAAGCAGTCCGGCTATATGCATATGTACCGGCTCCAGAATAATTTTCTGCAGCGATGGCATACCGATGATGTAGGCTAAAAATGTATTGGCAATGGCAAACGACACTAGGAAAAACACCGTATACTTCAGGGCGCGTTTAGCAATTTTATTTGTCGTCCATGGACTCTTTTTCAGGTTTCGCTGTTGTTGTGCATCGCCATCGATCCAGTATTCAATACGACGGAAAACCATTTCCATAAAAATGGTTTGCGGACAGGCCCAACCACAAAAGAGCCGACCAAATACCACCGTAAACAAAACAATAAATACAACGAAGGTGAGCATGGCCAGTCCGAATACAATTAAATCCTGCACACCGAAATGCAAACCGAAGAAAATAAACCGACGCTCTGCTACATTGAGCATAAAAAGGGGTTCGCCCCGGAATTGTATCCAGGGCAATCCAAAGAAAATAAGCAGATAGAGAATACTCAGTACCGAGCGTTTATTATACCAGGCACCGCGGGGTTGACGGGCGAAAATCCATTTCCGGCTACCGTCGGCTTCAAGCATACTCAGGGCATCCCTGAAATTATGCTGATCGGGTTCAATAATTGCAGACATTGATTTTATTTAACGGCAGCAGAATCGGTTTTAGGTGCAGAGGCCATTGAATCGGTTGCAGGTGCCGCAGTGGCTGCAGTCAGTGGTTCCCCTTGTGGTGCTTTTCCACCGGCGACATTTTTACCACCAAACTCTTTAAGGATATAGGAAGCTACTGCCTGCATATCACCTGGTTTGATTTCACTTTGCCATGAGCGCATCCCTTTAGCGGGCACCCCATATTTTATGGTTTTAAATACATCCTGAATAGTTCCGCCATGCAGCCAGAAATTATCGGTCAGGTTAGGACCTACTCCACCCTGTCCTTTATCGCCATGGCAGGCTACACAATTCGTAGCATAGATTTTTTGTCCACCGGCTAAAGCTGCGGCATCATCGAGAAGCTTCACTGTATTTTCATCCACCAGATTGCCGGCTTTTTTCAGGTACTCGGCTTTAGCTACTTCGGCATCGGATAATTCGGTTTGGTATTCATCTAATTGATTAGGACCGCCACCCATTTCATAATAGCCCCAGTACACTACAGCCATCACAATGGTAATCACAAAAATATACTTCAACATCGGAGGCATTCCGTTATCCAGTTCCTGAATACCATCGTAATCATGATCGGTGAGTAATTCGCTTTCCTTTTCGATAGGTAAATCGTCACCTACCATCGTTTTCCATTGCATCCAACGGGGAAGTAAGGAGGAAGTCGGTTGAATCAATCCTTTCTTCAATAAGAAACTGTACAGCACCTTCAATAGCATAAGGATGATAATAAACTCTACAGCAATGGTTCCCATAAAACACCAGAATAACACCGCATCCATACCCGCTATGGTGCTGCCGGCCGAGGCCACTTCAGCTACTGCAGGAGCTGCTGCATCCTGTGCCATTCCTATGGTTGTAATCAACAGGAAGGGGATCATCATAGAAAGCACCTTTCCGCTTCTTCTGGCCCGAATCACTTCACGGGTGTCTTCTTCCACCAGGGTTTTTACAATTCGTCCTAAAACCGCTATCACGCAAAGAAGAATAATAACAGTCAGTAACAGGAGAATAAAGGCGCCATTAAACCACATGGCACTGGAAGTGGAAGGGGTAGCTGCTTCTGCTGCTGCTACGGGTGTGCTGCTGATTCCTAAACCTGTACCGATGAACCCGGTGATGGCTATTCGTGCAATACGCTTCATCTTTTGGTATTTTATTGATTATCGAATGGAATATTTTTCAATTCATTGAGTGTATTCTTATCTGATTTGTACACCACCCATAACAAGGCCACAAAGAAGACAAAAAAGGTAAGCAGAGAGATGAGTGGAAATTTTCCAACCCCTTCTATTGATTTGAGATAATGAATAAATTTCATGTTGTTTGTTTTTTAGGTTGAATTAATTCTTAGCTTCCTGATGAATGTCTTTACCCAGTCGTTGTAAATACGCTATCAGGGCGATGATTTCCTTTTGCTCTATATTCTGAATACCTTCTGTGCGGATCAGTTTTTTCACATCCTCATCGCTTTGTAAATCGTCGGATATTACCTGTGCCTGTGCCTTGAGATTGGCTACAGCCATTTTTTCAAAGCCCTCTGAGTAAGGAACACCCAGCGTACGCATCGCAGAAATTTTCTTTTCGGTATTTGAAATATTCAAATCATCCTTAAACAACCAGGGATATGATGGCATGATGGATCCGGTGGTAATCCAACTCGGTTCGTACATATGTTTGAAATGCCATGAATTCGGATTACGTCCTCCTTCCCGTTGTAAATCGGGACCGGTACGTTTCGAACCCCACTGGAACGGATGATCGTATACAAATTCACCTGCTTTGGAATATTCACCATACCGTTCGGTTTCGTGACGGAATGGACGAATCATCTGGGAGTGGCAGTTATAGCACCCTTCACGGATATAAATATCTCTTCCCTGCAATTCGAGCGGTGTATAGGGTTTTACCGAAGCAATGGTTGGAATATTGGATTTCACCAGGAAGGTGGGAACAAATTCAATAACCCCGCCTATGATTACCACCAACAAACTGATGATCATGAATTGTACGGGTCTTCTTTCCAGCCAGCGATGCCAGTGTTCACCACTATGACCAGCGGTACTGTTAACCAAGGCAGGTGCACTCACTGTTTCTTCCGCTACCAAACTACCCTGCTTAATTGTTTTGAAAAGATTGTATAACATCACCACAAATCCGGTGAGATAAATGGTACCTCCTAATCCACGAAGCAGGTATAATAATTTTACACGTACCACGGTATCCATGAAGGTATAACGCAGGGTTCCGTCGGGTGTAAATTCACTCCAGCTTAAACTTTGTGAAAAACCAGACCAATACATCGGAATAGCATATAACAGAATACCGAGTGTGCCTAACCAGAAGTGTGTATTCATTAATTTCTTAGAATACATGGTGGTATTGAATAAACGAGGCATCAGCCAATAAAGCATGGCAAACGTCATGAATCCATTCCAGCCCAGGGCACCTACATGCACATGTGCTACAGTCCAGTCGGTAAAGTGCGAAATGGCATTTACATTTTTCAACGATAATAAGGGTCCTTCGAATGTAGACATCCCATAGGCGGTAACGGCTACCACCATAAATTTCAGTACGGCATCTTCACGTACCTTATCCCAGGCACCGCGAAGGGTTAACAGGCCATTGAACATACCACCCCAGGAAGGTGCAATCAGCATCACCGAGAAAATGGTACCCAACGATTGTGCCCATCCTGGCAGCGAAGTATATAATAAGTGATGAGGACCGGCCCAGATATACAGAAAAATCAGTGCCCAGAAGTGAACAATAGAAAGACGGTATGAATACACCGGACGATTGGCCGCTTTGGGAAGGAAGTAATACATCACCCCAAGATAAGGGGTAGTAAGAAAGAAGGCTACTGCATTATGTCCGTACCACCATTGTACCAGGGCATCCTGAACACCTGCATATACCGAATAACTCTTGGTCCATGATATGGGTAATTCGATGGAGTTCACAATATGCAACATGGCAATGGTAACGAAGGTGGCGATGTAAAACCAGATACCTACATACAGGTGCTTTTCACGGCGCTTTAAAATGGTTCCAAACATATTCCAGCCAAACACTACCCATACTACGGCAATAAGGATATCAATAGGCCATTCCAGTTCTGCATATTCCTTACCGGTGGTAATACCTAAAACAAGGGTCAGTGCAGCGAGTACAATAATCGACTGCCACCCCCAGAAGTGAATTTTACTGAGCGTATCACTGAACATCCGGGCCTTGAGCAATCGCTGGAGTGAATAATATACTCCCATAAAAATACCATTCCCAACGAAGGCAAAAATCACCGCATTCGTATGCAGTGGCCGGATGCGTCCGAAGGTGGTATAAGGTAATTTTAAATTCAGTTCCGGTAAATACAGCTGAAAGGCGGCTAATACACCGACCAGCATACCTACAAAGCCCCATAACATGGTGGCATAGGCAAAATTCTTTACTATCCGGTTGTCGTACTTAAATGTTTCCATTTGCATTGTAGAAAGGTTTATTGTTCAGATTCTTTGGTATCGTCGTCGAAAAGTATTCGTACAGAAGGGGTATGCATATCATCGAACTGGCCCTGACGCGTATTCCACACAAAGGCAATGAGAAAGGCCAGTGCGACGCTCAGACTACATCCGATTAATAATATCATAACACTCATATACTGAATTCGAGACCCAAAAGTATTTTAGCATCGATGGGGGTGCAATGATGAACATGGGTATGTTTCATGATTAAAATCATAACACCAGATCTTTTTGTTTTGCGAAGTATCTCGAAAGAATGAAACTCAATCCCACAATACTTACCGTACTGAGAGGCATCAGAATGGCTGCCATCACCGGGGTAAGCATGCCACGCATCGCATAGCTCAGTCCGGCTGCATTATAAATCAGTGAAACTCCAAACGAGATGTATAAAATAGTTTTTGTGTTTTTACTAAATGAAAGAAGGGCCGGTAACTTTTTTAATGCCGAAGTCCGCAGAATAACATCACAAGCCGGCAGGTAATTCTGGTCATTTTCAATCAGGGCCATCCCGGCATCGCTTTGTTCGAAAGCACGGGCATCATTTAATCCATCACCCAACATAATCACCTTGCGTCCCTTATTCTGTAAGGATTCGATATACCGGGTTTTATCTTCGGGCAGACAATGGAAATGCAGATTTTCCTTCGTGGGGAACAGGGTACTTAAATAATCCGACTCGGCATCATGATCCCCACTCACCAGATGCAATTCGTATCGATTTTTCAGGGTAGAAACCAAATCGGGTACTTCTTTCCGGTACTGATTCCGGATTTCGAAAAAACCGGCCACTACCCCATCCACCGCCAGAAAAACCCGACTGTATGCTTTACTGAAACGGGTTTGCACGCCCAGCCATTCGGCCGAACCTAACTGATACAAATGCGATTGATACCGTCCCTGTATTCCCTTTCCTTCCACCAGGTGATACTCGCTGATACGAAGTTGAGATTCGCGTTGCAGGAAGCGGGTAATGATGCGGCTTAGCGGATGAATGGAACGATTGGCCAGGGCATATACCACATCCCACTCCAGACTATTTAATTCACGTCCGATAAAATCGGTCAGGCTTTCACCAGGATCGGTGAGAGTACCCGTTTTATCGAAGACCATGGTATTGGCCGATATCAGTTTTTCCAACACGGCCGCATTCTTCACATACATCCCATTTCCGGCCAATACACTCAGCATATTGCCATTGGTAAAGGTGCTGCTGAGCAACAAAGCACAGGGACAAGCAACAATCCAAACCGTAATGAGTGCCTTAAGACCCGTTTGAAACTGCCCGGCATGAAACCAGTAGAGGAAGGCTGAAAAACCAAGAAGAAGAACCGCAGCCGAAAACCAAAGATTGATACGTTCGGCAGTAATCACTGTATTGGATTCGTATTTGGAATGTTGCCTGCTGTTCCACAAACGGGTGATATAACTCTGCGATGGCAGTTTACTGATTTTCAGGCAAGCCATACCCGATTTCAGGGTGGCACCGGCATAAATCAGTTCGTTCCTTTGTTTCTCAATCCAGTTACTCTCACCGGTTACAAAACTATAATCGAAATAGGCCGAATCTTCGGTCAATACTGCGTCAGCAGGAACCACTTCGTTATGACGGATAATCATTTCATCCCCTATCGAAGCAGCGGTTAATGGGATATTCACTTCCTTCTGTTGTTTACGAATATTGAGTGAAACCGGCAGATACGAAGCAAATGTTTTTTTAAAGCTGAGGTATTTCCATGACCGGTTTTGAAAGAACCGCCCCAGCAACATAAAGAAAATAATACCGGTCATGCTGTCGAGAAACCCTTGCCGGTGTTCAATAAATATAAGATAGATGCTGACACCAAATGTGATCAGAATAGCCAGTGCAATCGGCATGTCAATATTGATGCGCTTCTGCTTCAGATGCTGCCAGGAGGAAACAAAAAATTCGGAGGCACAATAAAACAGCACCGGCAGGGAGAGAATAAAAGCCACCGAATTAAACACCTTATTCAGTACCATATCGTTGCCAAATTCACCTCCGGAGAAGTAGTCGGGGAAACTCAGCATCATGATATTGCCGAAACAAAATCCCGCAATTCCGATTTTATAGATGGCCTTCCGTGAGGACGTGGATTGTTTTTCCTGTACCAGATCATCGTAGGTAAGCTCAGCTTCGTATCCGATTTTCTTCAGAAGCACCACGATTTCTTTCAAACTGCATTCCTTCTCGGAGAACCATATATCGATTTCCTTTTCCAGAAAATTGATTCGGGATTGCTGAATACCCGGCAACAGTCTGTTCAGATGCTCGAGCAGCCAAATACAGGAACTGCAATGCATTACCGGGATTCGCAGCTTTACCTGGGCGATGTTTCCATCCCGAAACCGGATCAGTTTGTTCTGTACCTCTGCATCGTCGAGAAAATCGTAATAGGAGGTTCCTTTATTCTTATGGATGCTGGCTCCTGGTTTTTCGCTGAGCTGATAATACTGACACAACTGGTTATTTTCCAGAATTTCATACACCGAACGGCACCCGCTGCAACAGAACGATTTATCGTGATACTGTATACACTCGTTGTTGCAGGGTTCTCCGCAATGGTAGCAACTGGTTATTGTTCCGGCTTTGCGATTTTCCATACTTCAGTAGGTAAAATTGCATCATCCGTATTCAGCAGGATATGATGAGTGCCTTCCGTTGAAATGATAATAATCAGGAAAGCAATCAGGCCTTATCCAGGATGAAACCAAAGCTGGTACCAACATCCGGCGTGCTCCGGCAGGTGACCGTATGC